>JANNKN010000038.1:0-12382 GCA_031396315.1 Deltaproteobacteria bacterium | reverse complement strand
GCGAAACCCGGCGAGCGATGGAACGGGCGGCGCTGCGAGAGCGAGACCATGTGATTCGATTCGGCGGCAGCGAGCGGGAACACCCAGCGCGATTCGAGGATGCCGTGCGCGCGCGCCATCGCGACGGAGGTGATGACGAGCGCCGCGGCTTGATCCACGTTCCACTGCGAGTTGTGCAGCTTCGTGTAGGGGAACGCGAGCATGCGATTCCTCGCGCTCGCATCGCGCACGAAGGCGGCGCTGACGGGCTCGCGGCTCCACGCGTCGGGATTGCGCGCGGCGACTTCGCTCATGCGCGACCAGATCCGCGCGACCGCATCGCGATGCTGCGCGATCGACTGGCCGTCCGCGAAACGCAGCGCGTTCTCGATCATCGCGTATTGGTTCACCGGCAGGACCATGCCGAGCTTCAGCTCGGCCGGATGCACCACCTCCTGCTTCGGTCGCAGCACGCGCGTCGGCGCGAGCTCGCCTTGCTGCGTGAGTGGCGCCGCGATGCCGCGCTGCTGCGCGCGAAGCATGCGCGCGCGCGCCTCGCCGCCGGCGACGACGACGACGCGCGCTTCGCCTGCTGCGATGCGTTGCGCCGCGTTTGCGAGCAGCGTGGTCTGCAGCACGCCGATCTCGGCGATCTCGGTGCGCGCGCCGCTCGCGTGGACGGACTCCGCGAGCGCGCGGCCAGGGTCCGCGTAATCCCAGAAGCCGCGCGGCACGCTGATCCAGTCCGCGCGTTCGAGCAGTGAACGGCTGCCGCAGTCTTCGGTCGCGCGCGCGAGCGCGTCGCGCATCAACGCGAGCGGCTCCTGGGCGCGCTCAGGGTCGTCCTCGCGCTGGGTCACGGCGCCGACGCCCACGAGAACGGGGGTGCGCTCCGGATCGTGTTGCGGGTCGCGCTCGCGCATGCGGCGCAGCATCGCGCATACTGCGCCGCGATGTCTCGCGAGCATTTCGACGTGGCGATCGTGGGCGGCGGAATCTCGGGTAGCGCACTCGGCGGCGCGCTCGCGGGTGCGGGCAAGCGCGTGCTGATTCTCGAGCGCAGCGAAGTCTTCGAGGACGTCGTACGCGGCGAATGGATCGCGCCCTGGGGCGTCGCCGAGGCGCAGGCGCTCGGGCTCTACGAGCGCGCGCGCGCTGCGGGTGGGCACCATCTCGCGAAGCACTTTGCGTTCGACGAGACGCGCGCGCCCGAGCTCGCGTACGCCGCGCCGCTTCCGCTCGAGCTGTTCCGCCCCGGCATTCCGGGCCCGCTCTGCATCGGGCATCCGCACTTGTGCCAAACGCTGCTCGATCACGCCGCGAGCCAGGGAGCGAGCGTGCGCCGAGTTGTTACGGACGTGCGCGTCACGCCGGGCGCGGCGCCGGCCGTTGGCTACGCGCACGCGGGAGCGCACCACGAGGCGAGCGCCCAGCTCGTGGTCGGCGCCGATGGGCGCGCCTCGAGCGTGCGGCGGCAGATCGGCGTCCCGCTGCGCGAGGCGCCGGAGCACCACTTGTTCGCGGGCCTCGTCGTCGACGGCGCGGATGCGTGGCCCGACGACTGGCAAGCGACCGCGACTGAGGGCGACGTTTACTTCCTCGCGTTCCCGCAAGGCCGCGGGCGCGTGCGGCTGTATGCGGCGTACGCGCGCGAGCAGGCGGGCCGCTTCTCGGGCAGCGAAGGAGCGCAGCGCTTTCTCGACGCCTGCGTGCTCGCGTGCATTCCCGAAAGCGAGGCGTTCCGCAGCGCGAAGCCGGCCGGCCCCTGCCGGACTTACGCGAACCAAGACACTTGGACCGAGACTCCGTTCGTGGAAGGCGTCGCGCTCGTCGGCGACGCCGGGGGCTTCAACGACCCGATCGCGGGGCAGGGGCTCTCGATCGCACTGCGCGACGTGCGCGTCGTGCGCGACTTGTTACTGGCGGGTGAGCTTTCGACGCGCGCGCTCACGCCTTACGCCGAGGAGCGCCGCGAGCGCATGCGTCGGCTGCGCTTCTCGGCGGCGCTGCAGTCTCGGCTGCACGCGGAGTTCGGCGACGCCGCGCGGGCCGCGCGCGCCGAAATCTTCGCGCGGCAGGCGAAGGATCCAACGCTGGGGATGGCCGCGATATCGGCGTTCACGGGGCCCGAGCTGTTGCCCGCGGAGGCGTTCGCACAATCCGCGGCGGTCGCGATGTTCGGCAGTGAGCTGCCGGGGATCGAGGCGTGACGGTGAGCGGAGCGCCCGCGCTCGCGTTCCGCGATTTCTCGCACATCACGCTGCGCGTCTCCGAGATGGAGCGCGCACTCGCGTTCTACCGCGACGGGCTCGGACTGCGCGAGATCTTCGACGTGAAGCTGGCCGGCCCGGGCCTCGAGGGGGTGACGGGAACGCAGGGCGCGAGCGGGCGAATGATCGGCCTCGTCGTGCCCGGCGCGGGCAAAGTGTGCATCGAGCTGCTGTGCTTCGAGCAGCCAAAGAGCGCGCGTGCACCGCAGGGGCGCTTCACGGGCTACGCGAACATCTCCCTCTCCGTGGACGACCTCGACGCCGCCTACGCGGCCTGCGTCGCGCGCGGGCTGCGGCCGTTGCAGCCGCCGATCGAGGTGGGCGGCGTGAGGATGTTCTTCCTCGCCGACCCGGACGGCACGCCGATCGAGCTGATCGAATTCCCGCGCGGCGCGACCACGAGCGCCGCCTTCAACGGCGTGTGAATCGGCTGCCGTCGGGCGCGCCCGTTGAGGCGAGCTTCCGCAGGGCAGCTCGGACGAGCGGGATGCGATCGTTACCCCAATACATCTGCGCGCCAACGAAAAACGTTGGCACGCCAAAGGCGCCGCGCTCGAAGGCTTCGTGCGCGGTCTCGGCGAGTTTTTCCTCGACGCCGGGTTGCTCGAGCAGGTGCGCGAAGCGCACGACATCGAGCCCGCAGGTTCGCGCAACGCTCGAGCAGAGATCCGGTCCGATTGGCCAGGCGCCGCGGCCCCAGATTTCGGAGGCCAGCGTCATCGAGTATTCGGCGACGCACTCGAAGGATTCGCTCGCCACTGCGGCGCGCACGAGCAGGCGGAAGTCGAAGCTCGCCACGCGCGGTTCCTTGAACGGGATGCCGTAAAGGTCGGCCCAAGCGGCTGCATCGCGCTCTCTGTACGCCGGTTCGTACTGGCCAGAGAGCGGGATCCCCGAGAAAGGGTCGCGCCCGCGGAGGCTTCGGATGTCGCCGCCGTGCACGGGCCGCCAGCGAACCCTGCATCCGAACTCCCGCTCGAGGAGCGGAACCTGGCTGGCCGCGAGATAGGAGTATCGACTCGCCGGCGAGAAGAAGAAATCGGCGGTCGCCTTCAGCGGCATACGCCCAGCCTAATGGCTGGGCTTCGCCGCGCACGGCTTGCCCAGGCGCGCTAGCGCATCGCAGAGCGGCGCGAGTGAGGGCGGGGCTTTCGGGGAGCCGCGCTTCGCGGCCCCGAAGAGCGCGAGCCGCGCCTTCGCGACGTCGCCGCCGCTCGCGGAGGTGAGCAGCGCGAGCGCGCCACTTGCGTGCGCCGCGGCGAGGCTGCTGCCGCTCGCAAACGAGTAGCCTCCGCTCGCGGCCGTCGAGACGATCTCGACGCCCGGGGCTGTTAGGTCCACGACCGGCCCGGTCGGCGCGAGGCGCCTGTTGCGGTCGCTCGCGGCCACGCCGATCACCCAGGGATAGGCAGCGGGATACGCCGCGGTCGCGCTGGCGCGGTTGCCGCTGGCGGCGACGATCGCGACGCCGAGCGTGTCGAGCCGCCGCACGGCGCGCTCGAGGGCACGATTCGCGGGACCCACCAGCGAGACATTCACGATCTGCGCGCGCTCCGACCATGCGGCATCGAGCCCGCCCAGCACGCTGAAGAGGCGGCACACATCGCCGCGCGCCGTGGCTTCGCATACCGGCACGGAGACGAGCGCTGCGCGCGGCGCGATGCCGGCGATGCCCGCGCCGTTTCCTTCCGCCGCGCCGATGATGCCCGCGACGAGCGTGCCGTGCTGGCCCACCGTCGCGCGCGCGCCGCCCACCACGCGCACGCCGCGCAGCTCCACGTGATTCTCGTTTGCGCGCGTGTCGAGCACGGCGACTCGCGCGTCCTCACCGCGCGTCACGCCGTGCGCGGCATCCATGCCGAGCGCATCGTGCGCCCACTGCTGCTTACGATACGGGTCGGGCCCGCTAGACGTGGAGCGCGGCGCAGCGTTCGCGTCGGGGTCTGCCTCCGGGAAGTAAAGATCGTCCTGGACTGCCGCCGCGTTCTCAGGCAAGCGCACGATCAGCGACGCCGGCGACGCGCCCGCCGCACCTTCGACGCGCGCGAGCGTGGCGCACAGCAGCGGACTGAAGCGCGATTCGACGACGCGCGCGCCGGTTCCGAGCTCGAGGCCAACGGTCGAGATCGCTCCGTCCGCACCCTTCGGCAGGATCAGCAGCACACTCGGCGCGCTGCCGTCGGCCGCGGCTTCGCCTGATAACTCCGCGCCGGGCTCGACCGGCGGGCAGTCGGGCACCTCGGCGTGAGCCAGGCCTGCGCTCGCCGCCCAGAGCCATGCGGCGAGCGTCAACGTCTGAGCGCGGGCCATGACGGCGAGCTTACGCGCTAGGGCGCAGGCTGGGCGAAGTCCGCAACGTGCAAATCGCCGGATTCGAGGCGCTGCGCGGCGGTGACGGCGTCCGCGCCTTGCGCGAGGTGCAGGTGCACCACGCCATTCGGCGACGGGCCGCTCTCGACGCTCGCGCCGAGGGCTTGGATCGCGCTCGAGATTTCCGCAAATGAAGCGTCGCCTCGAAACACCACATCGAGGTGCGGGCCGACGCCGGGGTGCGACTCGCTCGCCTGCGCGGTCGCGGTCTCGTAAGTCGATGCATGCGCGAGCTGCTGCGTCGCGACGATGCCGGCCGTGCCGGAGATCAACGCGACCGCCAAACCGGCGGCGACCGCGAGCCGCGGCCGCACGACCCAGGCGCGCCGCTGCGGCGTCGGCGCAGCTCGGCGCGGGTGCGCCTCGATCTTTCGCAGTGTGCGCGCGAAGACGCGGTCCGCTCCCGGCTCGTCGTCCGCGTCGCTCGACGCTGCGCCGGAGAGGCTCGCGATCTCCTGACGACAAGTGCCGCACTCGGCGGCGTGAACCTCGATCTCGCCGCGCACCTCCGACGGCAGGTCGCCGTCGGGGTACCAGGCGATCCAATCCAGCACGAGCTGTGGGCAGGACACGTTCGCAGGCTTCCATGTCATCGCAGTTCTCCTCGCGATGAGGGAGGCGGAGTGCGCAGTGCGCGCCGCGCCCGGGACAATCTCGATTTCACCGTGCCCGGTGAGACGCCGAGCCTGCCCGCCATGTCGTCGACGGATTGCTCCTCACCAGCGAGCTCGGCCACTTCGCGCTGAACCGCGGGCAACGCGTCGAAGCGCTGACGCAACCAACGCAGGTCGCTGCGCGCCTCGAGCTGATCGATGACGTCGCGGTCGTCGCTCACCGCCTGCAGCAACGCGGGCTCCGCGGGCACGACGTACGCGCGCTTCAAGCGCCGGCGATTGCGGTCGGCCTCGCGGCACTTGAAGGTCGTGATGCCGAACAGCCAAGTCGAAACGCGCGATGCGCCACGGAATGACTGTGCGCCGCGCCAGACCTCGAAGAAAGCGTCGGCGACTACTTCTTCTGAGAGCTCGGGATCGCTCAGGCGACGCTGCGCGAACGAGAACAGCCGTGCGTAATAGCGATCGAATAGCGTGCGAAATGCGGCGTGATCGCGCTTCTGAATGCGCTCGATCAGCGCGTCGTCGCCGGGTAACGGGTTCACGGACAGACACTCCCAGGGAAGCCGCAGCCCGTGCCCGGGTCCGGGTCCTCGAACAGCTTCTCGCTCACGCAGCCGGAGCCCGGGTTGTCGCAGGCGCCGGGACCCGAGAACGCGGCCGGCATCGGAAGCGGGGCGCTGGCCAGCGAGGTGGTTGCGGCGACGTTGGCCGGCGTCAGATGCGTCACTGCAAGCGTCGAGGTCGAGAGCGCGGATTCGTCCGCGCGCGCGGACTTCGGAAGAAACGGGTGCGAGAGCTCGCGCTCTTCGCCCGCGCATTCACCTGCCGGCGCGACCACGATCTTCGGTGTCTCCGCAAATGCGGGCAGCGCAAACAGCAGCATCCCGAACACGCATGCGCGCATCTGAAGTCCTTCTCTCGACGTGAGTGGCCCCGTCACGGGTTTAGGGTCCAATTCATGTACAGCCCGGCGACGTGGCGGGTGTAGTCGAAGACGTCGGCGGTCGAGCGATTCCGCTGGTAGCGCCAGCGGCTTTCAAGGCTGAGTTGCCGCCAGATCGGGCGCCGCAGCGAGAGCTCGGTGCGCCAATCGTGCTCCGTGCGTTCGGGCCGCCCCGGCGGGGAGTAGGTCGTGCCGTGCCGGTAGGGGCGATAGGCGTACCGGGCGCCAGCCCCGAGCACGAGCTGGGCCGGCAGCTCGGACTCCCAGCCGAGCTCGAGCTCTGACGAGTCAAACGAGTACTCGGTGCCGTCCGCGTCGAAGCGCCGGTAGGCGAGGCCACCGGTGAGGCTCGAACGCAGCGCGGGCAGGCTGAGGCGGTGCTCCGCGCCGAGGCGGAAGCCGACGCCGTCGCGGTCTCGGCGATCGCGATCGGGATCCAGCGGATCGCTCGCGAAGCGGTAGTCGTCGAGCGCGAGCTCCGCGAAGAAGCGCGTCGCGCCGCGCTCGGCGAAATCGCGATACAGCTCGAGCGCGAAGCTGGGCGTCGAGAGAAACGCGCGCTGATCGACCCACGCATGCGCGTATGCCGCGAGTCCGCGCAGTGTCGTGTGCTCATCGATGCGCCGGTCCGCCCAGAGCGTGAGCGACGGCTGGAGCGCATCGAAGCGCGACAGCTCGCCGTGCGCGGAGCCACTGAAGGCCAGCGCGCCGCCGTACTGGCTGCGCTCGGACGCGAGCCACGAACGCCCGACGACGCCGCGCCACACGAAGCGCTGATCCGCCTGCGAGGGAATCTCCGTCGGCAGCGCGACGCCCTCGCCCCGCAGCACGGCGTTGCTGTCGTGCTCGAAGCCGAGTCGCAGCGCGGCGAAGAGCGGTCGCGCAGCATCCAGCGCTGCCAGTGCGTGCTTGGCCTCTTCCGCCCACGCCGTGTCGGGCCAGTCGCTGGCGACGCGTCCGAGCGCCTCGCGTGCGGCGCCGCGTTCGCCGCTGCGCGCGCGCGCGAGTCCCGCATAATAAGTCGTGGCGGGCGCGAGCGCGTCGCCCGCGACTGCCTGCGCGCGCCCGAAGCGCTCGGCCGCGCTTTGCGCTTGCTCGCGATCGAGCGCGATCAAGCCGAGATAGAGCGGCACCTCGGCTCGCGCGTCGCCGCGCGCCTCGGCCCGCTGCAGCGCCTCCTCCGCGCCGGCACGATCGCCCGCGTGAAAGCGCGCGATGCCGAGCTCGAGCGCCAGTTCAGGGCTCGCGGGCTCGAGCGCGGCGAGCGCCATCGCGGCGGCTTCATACTCGGCCAGCTGCAGCGAGCAGAGTGCGCGAGCGCGCGCCGCGTCCGCGCGCTCGCCAGCCCCGAGCAGCGGCAACGCCTCGGCGCAGCGGCCCTCGGCGGCGAGGCGCAGCCCATCCTCGAGTGGGTCGCCGAGCGCGGGGCCGCCGGCCGCGAAAGCTGCCAGCAGCCCGAGAATCGCGTGGCGCACCGGGGAGCTGCCGCGTCCGTTGCACAAGCGCACTCGCACTGATTCCCTCGCTCGGCGGCAACTTATCACCGACTGACGGGATCGCGCGCCTCTTCCCGTGGCCGCCGCCATGACACGCAGGCACCTGCTCCGGCCACTCTCATTCAGTGGGAACCGCGAATCGGATACGAGTCACTCAGTGAGAAGCCGGGTCTGATGCCCGGTCTGGAAGGAGCGAATCTGGAACCGGCGATGGAAACCCGGATGCGAAAGCGACCGAGCCAGGGCCGATCGCGGGTGACCGTGACATCGATCCTGGAGGCGGCCGACCGCATCCTGCGCGTCGACGGTTACGAAGCCGCTTCGACGAATCGCGTAGCGCGCGTCGCAGGCTTCAGCGTGGGCTCGCTCTACCAATACTTCCGCGACAAGCAGGCGATCGTCGGAGCGCTGATCGATCGCGAGCTGGCCGGCGAAGCGGAAGCGCTCGGTGACGTGCTCGACGGCGGCAGCCGGCGCACGCCGCGCGAACTCGCGGCGGCCGCCTTCGAGTGCATGCTCGCGCGTCGCTTCGCCCGCGCGCACCTGCACCGCACGCTCGATGTGCATGCGCCCGAGTTCGGCGCGGCGTCGATCCTCGAACATTTCATCGCGGCGCAGGCGCCCGTGCTCTCGGACACCGTTCAGCGCGTCGGCGCACAGCTGCTCCCGCGCGGAGCACGAAGCCTCGACGCGCGCGTGTTCGTGATCGCGCGGCTCGCGACGGGTGCGACGTTTGCCTACGCCGTGGATTCGCCGTCCGCGATCGCACAGTCCGCGTTGCGCGACGAGTTCGCCGACGCGGTCGATCGCTACTTGGCCGGCAAACCGCCCGGTCCGAACGCCGTGACGCTCGCGCTCGGCTGGGCGAAGCCCGGCGGCGTCGCCGTGACGCTCGCGGAGCAGCGCGGCCGCCGCCGCCGCGAGTCGCGCGGCGTGCTGCTCGCCGCGGGCATCTCGACTGAACGGCTCGAGGCCTGCGCGTTCTTGCTCGCGGGCCTCGCCGATGTCGCGCTCGCCACGCACAGCCCGCCCTACGGCGCGACGCAGGAAGATCTACTGCACGAGGTCGCGCGCTGCGCCGAGGCGCTCGGCGTCTGACCGCAAGCGTCGTCGCGTGCGCTGCACACGCGTGCGCGAAACCCGCGCGGTGCCCGAGGCAGGACTCGAACCTGCATGACCTTTCGGCCAGGGGATTTTAAGTCCCCCGCGTCTGCCATTTCGCCACTCGGGCACGCTGCGGGGAATCTCCCTAGCTACTCGAGCGTGAGCCGCTCGCGCACGTCTGGATGTTCGAGCAGCTCGTCGAGCACGTCGCGATCGAGCAGCGTGGTGCGCTGGTAGCCACGCTCGGGGTTGTGAATCTCGAGCCGAAAGATCTCGCGCGGCTCGCGAAAGATGCAGCGCGCACGCACGACGGTGGATGCGCAGCGAAACTCCTCGAGCAGCGAGGCGAGCATGCGCTCGACGCGGCGCAACCCCGCAAGCTCGGGCGCGAGCTGGTCTTCGACCGCGCGCCGCGAGCGCATCAAGATTCGGTAGCTGCCGGGTCGCGTACTCATGGGCGTCGCAGCATATCAGCGCGAGCGTTCGATCAATCGCCGCCGGGCAACGAACGCGCGCCCGCCAGGAACCGCGCGATCACGTCGCGTGCCTCACCGCTCGGCGTCACGAACTCGACTCCGACGCCCGGTTCGCGCGCACCGCCGAGCGGAACGCGCGTCCAGGCGACGCGCCCCACCGTCTCGATCGATTCGCCGCCTGGCAGATGGATCTGCAACAGCACGCGGTGTCCTTTCGCGGGCGGGTCGAACGTGCGGATGAACGCACCGCCGACGGAAAGCGTCTCGCACAGCTCGTCGCTCTCCCAAAGCGTCGGCACGCCCGTCTCCGGATCGCGTTCCGGCGAGATGCTCGACAGCTGAACGCGCGCTCGCAGATCGACTCGTTCGAATCGCCGGTTCCGACTGCCATCGGTGCTCATCGCGGTCCCCCTCACGCGGAGGGATCGGGAGCACGCAAGCTCGGCTTGAACTCCGCGGCAGCTCAAGCATCCGCGCGCGCGGGACGATGAGGCGGCGACTCGTGGAGGCCGGGAATGATGCGCGACGCCAACGCCGAGCAGGCCAGCTTGCCGATCGAGGCGGCGCCCGCCCTGCAGGTCGAGCTCACGGTGCTGCCCGCCGCAGGGGTACTCTCGGCGATCCACGAGGCGAAGCGCTCGGGCTTGGTGCTGTACCGCCAGCGCTCGCATGAGAAGCGGATTTATCTCGATGCTGGCGAAGTGATCTTCGCGAGCTCGAATCAAGCGGTGGACCGGCTCGGCGAGTGCTTGCTGCGCTCAGGCGCGATCACACTCGACGAGCTGCGCGACGCCGAGCTCGCCTTCATGCCGGGAGATCGCTTCGGCCGCGTGCTCGTCGAGCGCGGCGTACTGACTCCGCGGGAGCTGTGGAATGGCGTGCGCAATCAGGTCGAAGAGATCGTGCGCTCGCTGTTCGCCGTGCCGTCGGGACGGCTTTGGTTCTGGGAAGGGGACATCCGGCCCGACAATGTCGTGCGCCTCTCGCTCGAAACCGCGCGCTTGATCGCGGAGGGCCAACAGCGCTGCGCAGAGCTGCGGCGATTTCTCACCGTGCTCGACGATCCGCGCGTGCAGCTTTCTCAGACCGGCCTCGCCGTTTCGCCGGTTCTCGCTGAGAGCGAGCGCGCGATCTACACCGCGGTGCGATCGGGTCGCCCCTTCGCGGACGTGGTGCGCGAGCTCGGCGTCGACCGCGAGAGCGTGGCGCGCAGTGTTCAGCTGCTGCGGCTGATCGGAGCGGTCAAGCTGATGCGCCTGCCCGACACGGCCGCGGCGCCCGCCCAAGACCCTGCGCTCACCGCCCGAGCCGAAGCGCTCGTGAAGCTGATCGCGACGATGATGGGTGAGCTCGCGAACGCCGACGGCGACCGCAGCATCCACGCCCGGCTGGCGCGGGAGCTGCACGACGTCGCGGGCCGCTTCCCGGCACTGCTTGCGGGCATCGAGCTTGCGGAAGAGGGCGGCGTACTCGACGCCCGCGCGCTCGCGGAGCGCGCGGCGCGGCTCCCTGACGAGGGCGCGGAAGTGCTCGGCGCCGCCCTGGGCGAGCTCGTCACTTACCTCGAGTTCGAGCTGATGAATCACCCGAAGCTCGACGACGCCGGCGCGCTGCTCCGCGGCCTCGAGCCGCTCCGGCGCGCTGCCGCCTAGGCGAGAGAACAGCGGCGGACGCGCGCCCCTCTGCGATGTTCCGGCGATGGAGCTGCTGACTCGATTTCACCCGGTTCGCGAAGCGCTGCGCGCGCGCCGACGCGCATTGCATGCCCTGCGCGTCCAGCAGCCCTCGCCGCGCGAGGCCGAGGAGTTGCTCGCGCTCGCGGGCGCGGCGGGCGTACGGGTAGAGCCGTGTGCGGGCCCGGAGCTCGGGCGAGGCCTCCCGCCGGGCGTGAAGCCGCAAGGCTACGTGCTCGAGGCCGGTGAGCTGCCCGAGCTGGAGCTCGACGCGCTGCTCGGGCTCGGTACGCCGGGGCGGCGCTGCTTCGTCGCGCTCGACGGCGTCGAGGATCCGCAGAATCTCGGCGCGATCGCCCGCGTGGCCCACGCCGCCGGGGTCAGCGGGCTCGTGTTGACCGATCGGCGCTCGGCACCGCTCTCTCCGGCTGTTTCCCGAGCGAGCGCCGGAGCGATCGAGCATCTCCCCGTGGCGCGGGTCGTGAACCTCACCCGAGGTCTCGAGCACCTCAAAGACGCCGGCTGCTGGGTGCTTGCGGCAGAGCCAACGGCGGAGCGAGATCTGTTCGCGCTCGATGATCGCTTCTGGCAGGGCGACCTCGTGCTCGTCCTTGGTGCCGAGGGCCGCGGCATCCGCCCTGGACTCGCGCGCCACCTGGATACGCCCGTCTCGATCCCGATGGCCGGGGCCGTGGCGTCGCTCAACGTCTCCGCGGCGGCCGCCGTGATCCTGTATGAGTGGGTGCGCCGAGGGCGAGCGCGCGCGCAGTGAGCGCGCGAGCCTCGGAAGGTGGCGGAAATCCAGGGAAACCGGGAGGTTTCGATTGCCCGCTGCGGGCCCGCTCCGTAAGCTGCGGCGCGTCGCCGGTCGGGCTGGTGTAGCTCAATTGGCAGAGCGGCTGATTTGTAATCAGCAGGTTAAGGGTTCGAGTCCCCTCGCCAGCTCCATCCCAGCGGGCCCACGGCATCGGCGGCGTGCTCCGGGCCGAGTTCGGAAAACAACACGCAAATGTCGGCGCCGGGAGGCGCGACTCCGAAAACCGCCGCTACAGTCGGCCCCCCTTTGCGGGAGAAGTTTCGGGACGACCGAAACCCCTCGCGCAAGAGGCTGATCGCACAGAGGATTTCGGTCGGGCGGTCGCACGCGAAAAGAACAACGCGAGGCAGGGTCGAGTTCGTCGACGGCACGGATCAACCGGCGCCTGTCGCCGCATTTGTGCCTTTTTCTGTTCTTCGATCTTTCTGGTTTCGCGTCGAGCCTCCGTACCTAACAAGAGACGAACAACGAACGGGAGATTGCATAGGCGCAGCAGGTCCGCGCGGGCCGCGAATGCCGAGTACGAGCGGAGAGGTACCGAAGCGGCCAAACGGGGCAGACTGTAAATCTGCTGGCTTATGCCTTCGGAGGTTCGAATCCTCCCCTCTCCACCACTCGCGAAGGCTCCGTCGGAAAC
>JANNKN010000036.1:0-1637 GCA_031396315.1 Deltaproteobacteria bacterium | reverse complement strand
GCCGGTTCAGCCCAACAAGGCGATCGTCGGCGACAATGCCGTTGCGCACGAGGCGGGCATTCACCAGCACGGCGTGCAGCAGGCCGCGATCACCTACGAGATCATGACGCCGCAGTCGATCGGGCGGCCGAGCAACGAGCTCGTGCTCGGTAAGCACTCGGGCCGCCACGCGCTGCGCGAGCGGCTGAAGGAAATCGGCTACGAGCTCGAAGGCGAAGAGCTCGCGCGCGCCTTCAAGCGCTTCAAAGATCTCGCCGACCGCAAGAAGGCGATCTACAACGAAGACCTCGAGGAGATCGTCGCGGACTCGGTCGTCACGGAGGAAGGTCGCTTCGTGCTCGGCGACCTGCACGTGCAGAGCGGTACGTTCGCGACGCCGCAGGCGACAGTGCAGATCTTCGTGAGCGGCGAAGCGCGCAAGGCGACGGCACAGGGCGACGGGCCGGTGGACGCGGTGTTCAAGGCGATCGTCGAGCTCACCGAGTCGAAGGGCGAGCTGCTGCAGTACCAGGTGAAGGCCATTACGGGCGGCATGGACGCACAGGGCGAAGTCACCGTCTCGCTCGGCGACGGCGGGCGGCGCGTGATCGGCCATGGCGCGCATACCGACATCATCGTCGCGTCTGCGCGCGCCTACGTACAAGCCGTAAACAAGCTCGAGTGGCACACCAAGCGGCGCGAAGAGCACGCGCCCCGCGGAATTTGAGCGAGTGGCCCTTTGGGGTCTGACCCCAAAGGGCCATCAGGAGTCGGCATTGGATCGAATTCTGGTTCTTCCTGGAGACGGCATCGGCCCCGAGGTCACGCGCGAGGCGCTGCGTGCACTCGATGCGGTCGCGAAGCGTTTTCAGTTGTCTTTGAGCTTCGATGAGGCCCTGATCGGCGGCTGTTCAATCGATGCACACGGCACGCCGCTGACCGACGCCGTCGTTGCGAAGGCACGGCAGAGCCGCGCACTGCTGCTCGGCGCCGTCGGCGGTCCGAAGTGGGACGCGATGCCGGTGGCGACGCGCCCGGAGCGCGGGCTCCTGCGCATCCGCAAGGAGCTCGGGCTCTACGCGAACCTGCGCCCCGCGACGGTGTTCCCGGCACTAGTCGGCGCCTCGACGCTGCGCCCGGAGATCGTCGCGGGCATCGACATCCTGGTCGTGCGCGAGCTGACGGGCGGCCTCTACTTCGGCGAGCCGCGCGGCCGCGCGCTCGTGAACGGCAAGCGCGAAGCCCGTAACACCTTGGTCTACGACGAGGTCGAGATCGCGCGCATCACGCGCACCGCGTTCGACGCGGCGCGGTTGCGCAAGAAGCACGTCACGCACGTGCACAAGGCCAACGTGCTCGAGACATCGCAGCTCTGGGTCGAGGTCGTGAACGAGGTGGCGAAGGAGTACGACGACGTCGAGCTCGCGCACCAGCTCGTCGATTCGTGCGCGATGCTGCTCGTGAAGGAGCCGCGCCGCTTCGACGTGATGGTGATGGAAAACCTGTTCGGCGACATTCTCTCCGACGAGGCCGCGATGATTACGGGCTCGCTCGGCATGTTGCCCTCCGCGAGCCTCGGCGCCGGCGGCATCGGGCTCTACGAGCCGGTGCATGGCAGCGCGCCCGACATCGCCGGCTTGGACGTCGCGAACCCGTTG
>JANNKN010000029.1:0-3586 GCA_031396315.1 Deltaproteobacteria bacterium | reverse complement strand
CTTCGCCGAGGCCGAGAAGTCGTCGCAACAGGTCATGAAGGAGATGCAGGACGGCTTCATCGCGCGCTCGGGGAACGCGGTCAGCCAGGACATGCTGCCGGGCCAGTCGAAGTGGTACGTCGCGGCGATGGGCGTGCCCGGGCAGGAACGTGTGATCGCCGTGATGCGCGAGGAATGGTTCGAGGAGGGCCGCAGCCCAACGCTGGCAAGCGTCGAGCAGGCGCTCATCAAGAAGTATGGCGCGCCTTCGCGCAACCAGCGCACGAGTTATTGGGTGTTGACCTGGATCCGCGATCCGCTCGGCCGGCCGGTGACGGAGACGTCGCCGCTTTACTCGCAATGCACGGGCAGCTCGGATCCCGACGGCGGAACGAACTTCTCGCCGGACTGCGGAATCGTGGTGGCCGCGGCGATCGTCCCGCTCCCGAGCAACCCGGAGCTGGCCCAGTCCGTGCAGGTCGGCGCGATGGACCAAGCCGGCGGTTATCAGGCGATCACGGGCACGGAGCAGGCGCTCGCGGGTCTCGAGTCGCAACGCAAGGCCAAGGAAGTGACTGAAGCCGCGGAGAACGCCGATGCGCCGCAGCTCTGAGCGCAGCGTTCGTGGCGGGTTCGCCATCGCGTTTGCGAGCGTGCTCACCGCCGCTTGCGGACAGGGCGATGCTCCCGAGGCCGGTGGCAGCGCGAACCTGGCGCCGACGAGTCCGGTCGTGGCGGCCGCCGCGGAGGCGGGCGAAGTGATCGCCCGCGCGCCGGCCGCCGCGAGCGCGGCCTTCGTAGGCCGAACGCGCGAGCTCGTGAACCCCGACGCGAGTGCGCTGGTGTTCTTGTATTACGACCTGACTGGGCTCACGCCGCCATACGACGCCTGGGTAGAGCGGGATTCGCGGGTGACTCTCGCGCAGGCAATCGACAGGCAGGCGCGGCGCGGGGCCGTGCGCGCCGAGCTCGAGGCGGCCGCTGGCGCCGTTCGCGGAGTCGGCGCCTTGCGGATCACGATGCACGCAAACCTCAGCGACTACGACCCGAGCTACAGCGAGTTCACCGTGCGCGCATTGGCGCCGAGCTCGGTGGTCGAATTCAGCGAGTTTCAACAGAAGATCTCGATCCGCTTCGGCAACGGGCTCGCGGCGCAGACCTGGCGTGTGGCTGCGGAGGACGCGCAGCTCATCCGCGACAAGATCGGCCACTTCGGCGGTGTCTCGCTCGATGTGCTGCTGCGCATCACGGATGTTCAGCCGGCTCCGGGAGGCGGGACGCTGACCGCGGACGTCGTCGAGTACGAGCTGCGGTCGGCGTCGACGGGCCAGCTGATCGGCCGCGTGGTGGTGACGCGCTAGCCGCGCGGGCCCGTGCTCCCGCGATAGTGTGTGCGCTTCGCCGTGCCGTCGCGATCTCGCGCGGCCCGAACAGGAGGCACGCAGATGGCGGATCTTCGATTCGACGGACGAGTCGCAATTGTTACAGGCGGCGGCCGCGGGCTGGGACGCACGTACGCGAAGCTGCTGGCCGCGCGCGGCGCGAGTGTCGTGGTGAACGACAACGGCGCGGCACTCGATGGCGCGGGCGGCAGCGAGGAGCCCGCCAAGAGCGTCGTCGAGGAAATCCTCGCGGCGGGCGGTATCGCGGTCGCGGACACGCACAGCGTCGCGGCGCCCGAGGGCGGCGAGGCGCTCGTCGCACACGCTCTCGATGCCTTCGGCCGCATCGACATCGTGGTGAACAACGCCGGCATCCTGCGCGACAAGGCGTTTCATAACATGACGCTCGAGATGTGGGACGCCGTGCACGGCACGCATCTGCGCGGCGCATTCAACGTGACGCGGCCGGCCTACGCGAAGATGCGAGCCCAAGGGCACGGCCGGATCGTGATGACGTCGTCGCCCTCGGGCACCTACGGAAACTTCGGCCAGGCGAATTACTCGTCGGCGAAGATGGGCCTGATCGGCTTCGCCCGCACGATTTCGGCCGAGGGCGCGAAGTTCGACATCAAGGCGAACGTGGTGAGCCCGAATGCGGCGACGCGCATGACGGAGGGGCTCACCGGCGAGCTCGGCCCGCACATGGCGCCCGACAAGGTCGCGCCGGTCGTCGCCTACTTGTGTCACGAGTCGTGCGCGCTCGCGGGCGAGATCCTGACCGCGGGCGCGGGCCGCATCGCGCGTGTGTTCGTCGGCGAAGCCGCCGGCATCTTCGCGCCGAACGCGACGATCGAAGACGTCGCGGGCTACTGCGCGCACCTCTCGGAGGACACGTCGTACACGGTGCCGCGCGGCGTCCCCGATGCGAGTGCGCTGATCGCGGCGGCGATCCAGGCGAACGCGTGAGCAAGCGGCGTCACGCCGCGCGCAGCGAGCCGAGCGGCGAGCGGAGTCGAACTGTGGCCTCGGTGACGCGAAGGGAGGCCGGGTTCGCGGCCTGCCAGTGGGGGAAGCAATGACCGGACGCCTCGCGGGCAAAGTCGCAGTGATTACGGGCGGCGCGAGCGGGATGGGTCGCGCGTCGGTGGAACGCTTCCTCGACGAGGGCGCGTGCGTGATCGCAGCCGACCTGAACGAGGCGAAGGGAGCTGAGCTCGCCTTGGCGCGGGAGGCCGCGGGGGATGCGAAGCGGCTGCGCTTCGTGCGCGCGGACGTCGCCGAGGAGGCCGACGTCGCGGGCCTCGTGGCCGCCGCGCTCGCCGAGTTCGGGCGCCTCGACGTGATGTTCAACAATGCGGGCATCGGCGGCGCGTTCGGTCCGATCACCGAGACCGAGGTCTCCGCCTGGGATGAAACCTTCGCGATCGATACGCGCTCGGTCTTCCTCGGTATCAAGCACGCCGCCCGCGCCATGATCGCGGCGGGCCGCGGCGGCTCGATCATCAACACGGCCTCGGTGGCGGCGCTATCCGGCGGCGGCGGCGCGCAGGCTTACTCCGCTGCGAAAGCCGCGGTAGCCAGCATCACACAGTCGACCTCGCTCGAACTTGCGAAGCACCGCATCCGCGTGAACGCGATTTGCCCCGGCGCGATCTACACGCCGCTGATGCACGGCGGCAACGAGGCTGCGGCGGACGAGTGGGTGCACGCGATCCAGCCGTGGCCGGATCGCGGCGAGCCGCGCCACATCGCCGGCGCCGCGCTCTTCCTCGCGAGCGACGACAGCGAGTTCGTGAGCGGGCACCTGCTGGTCGTGGACGGAGGCCTAACAGCTTCGGGCCCGCGCCTGGTCGACCACTCGCCGGGCTTCCGCAAGCTGCGCACGCTCTCGGGGATGGCGTACGGGACGACGGGCAAGAAGCCGCGCTATCGGAAGCTGAGCGACTGAAGCGCAGGCGCGACTTCCTCTCAGGCGGCCCCTCGCGTACTCCCGGTGCGCGCAATCAGCGAGAAGCTCGCAACGAATCGAGAGCGCCTCGACGGCGCTCTCGATTCGCCACACCCTAATTAGTCTGTACGCACCGGACCATGTTCCACCGCGCAGCGCCGGCGCAGGGGCGGGCGGGCTGGGCGAGTCGCGCCGGAGGGTCCGGATAACGCCCGGGCCACCGCACACTCCCGCGCTGCGAAGCCTGGGCCCCGGGCGCGCAAGCACGCCCATGAGC
>JANNKN010000806.1:0-4455 GCA_031396315.1 Deltaproteobacteria bacterium | reverse complement strand
TTCGGGATGTGCATGGCCGCGCAGAGTAAACGCGCGCGCGCCAAATTGCGCAGCCAGAATCAGGGAATGGCGTAGGCGATCAGCCAGTCGCCGCGGGCGCTCGGGATGCTGGTGTGGCCGCCGGCGGCGATCACGACGAATTGCCGCGCGCCGGGGCGGACGCGAGAGGTCATCGGGTTGGCGTGGGCTCCGGCGGGGAGCGGAGCGCGCCAGAGCTCGGCGCCGCTGCGGGCATCGAAGGCGCGCAACGCGCCGTCGAGCGCGGCGCCGATGAAGACGAGGCCGCCCTGCGTCGCGATCGGTCCCCCCATCCCCGGCGGCGCCCAAGGCAGCCAGAACGGCCACGGCGCTAGCTCGCGCGTCGTGCCGAGCGGCACACGCCATGCGACCTCGCCGCTGCGCAGGTCGATCGCGAGCAGCTCGAACCACGGCGGCTTCGTGCACGGAATTCCGAGCGGCGAAACGAACGCGCTCTGCTCGAGCGCGAACGGCGCGCCGGCCATCGGCACCACCCAACGCTCGCGCGTCGGCGCCGCGAGCGCGGCCGCGTCGCCCCGCGGCACCAGCCGCTCGATCATTGCGAGCCGCACCTGCGTGGTGAAATACAAGCCGCGCTCCGCGTCGAGCGCGCCGCCGCCCCAGTTCACGCCGCCTGCAACGCCGGGGAACTGCACCGAGCCCGCGAGGCTCGGCGGCGTGAACGCGCCCTCGTTGCGCAGCGCCGCGAGCTTGCGCCGACACGCGGCGCGATCCCAGGGTGTTAGGCCGAACAGATCGGCTTCGCGCACGCCGTGCGGATGCAGCGGCGGCGGGAAGCTCGGGAACGGCTGCGTCGGCGAGGTGATCTCGCCGGCCACGTCGGTTTGCGGAACCGCGCGCTCGGCGACCGGGTAGAGCGGGGCGCCCGTCTCGCGATCGAGCAGGAACACGTGGCCGACCTTCGTCGAGACTGCGACCGCCGGCGTCGCCACGCCGTTCAGCGTGACGTCGAGCAACGTCGGCTGCGCACCCACGTCGTAATCCCACAGGTCGTGGTGCACGGTCTGGAAGCGCCACACCACCTCGCCGGTCGCGCCGCGCAGCGCCAGCAGCGAGCTGCCGTAGTAATCGATCTCAGCGCGCTGCGCGCCGCGGTAGAAATCGTTGCTCGGGTTGCCGGTCGGCATGAACAGCAGATCGCGCTCGGCATCCACGGAGAACACGCCCCAGGCATTCGGCGTGCCGCGGTGAAACTGCGGCGTGCCATCCGCGGCGAGCGCGAGGGGCGGCGTCCCCGGCGGTACCGGGTCGAACGCCCAGCGCAGTGCGCCCGTGCGCACGTCGTAGCCGCGCACGACCCCGCCGGGCATGTCGACGCGGCGGTTGTCTGCGATCAACGAGCCGGTCGCGACGACGTCTCCGATCACGCTGGGCGGCGACGTCACGCGCAGGTCGCCCGGCAGCAGCGTGCCGAGCCCGGCCTCGAGATCGACTTCGCCATTCACGCCGAAGTCCGCGCACGGGCGGCCGTTTTCTGCGTCGAGCGCAATCAGCCGCGCGTCGTTCGTCGCGCTGAAGACGCGCAGCGCGCAGGCGCTGCCTGGCGCCGCCGCGGCGTCCTCCCAGAGGGCGACCCCGCGGCACACGTGCCCGTGTTCCGAACGCGGGCTGCGCGGATCAAAACGCCAGCGTTCTCGGCCGCTTTCGGCATCGAGCGCGAACACGCGGTTGAAGGGTGAGCAGAGGAAGAGCGTGTCGCCGCGCAGGACGGGCGTCGCTTGGAAGGACGTCTCGATCTCGCCGCTCGGGTCCCAGTCGCCCGTGCGAAACGTCCAGGCGACTTCGAGCGCGCCCACGTTCGCGGGCGTGATCTCGTCGAGCGGCGAGAAGTGCGTGCCGCCCGCATCGCCACCCCAATGGCTCCAGCCCGCGGCAGGCGCGTCGGATGTGCGGCCCGCAGGCAGCGGCTCGCACGCGAGCAGAAGGGAAGCCACCACGAAAGCTACGCAGCAAGCGCCGCAACGCGGCGCGCGCAGCGAGGCGCAGTCTTCGGAGCCGAGCGAAGTCAGATCGAGCCCGGATCGAGGCGCAGCACGATCGGCTGGCCGCGCTCGATCTGCCATGCGGGTGAGTTCGAGTCGCTCGTCCAGACGCGGCCCTCCGCGTCGAAGTCGAGCTCGCGCGTGTAGCTCACGCGCGTGGGCAGGGGGTACACCGAAAAGTGTCGCGTCTCGGGCGCGTAGCGAATCAGCGTGTCGCTGTTCGTGCCGCACACCCAGACGTGCTGCGTGCGCGGCTCGATCGCGAGCGCGTACGGCGTCTCCCCCGCGAGCGGCTCGATCGGCAGCGCGATCTCTTCGAAGCGCTTCGTCGCGGGATCGAACGAGGCGATGCGCCCGCTCGTGAAGCTCGGGATCCAGAGCGTGCCGTGTGCGTCGAAGCGCAGGCGCCGCGGCGCAGGGAAGGGCGTCTCCACCAGCTCGACCGCGAGCGTCTCGGGATCGATGCGTCCGATGCGGTTCTCGTTGAGCTGGCTGAACCACACACCGCCGTCGGGCGCGATGTCGATGCCGTAGGGCACCGGCATGTTGAAGCCGTCGCCCGCCTCCGACGCATTACTGCGCAGGTCGATCGCGGCGATGCGCTCATCCAGCCAGAACATCCAGGGCATGAGGCGCAGCACGACTTCCTGCTTCAGCGTGCGCGCTGGCAAACGAATGTGCACTTGCTTGCCGGTCGCGGGATCGAAGCGCCCGACGTGATTCGAGGCGCTCATCGTGTACCAGAGGCGGCCCTTGCGATCGAAGCGCAGCGTGTGCGGATAGAAACCCTCCGCGACCTCGTGGATGGTGAGCTTCTCCGTGACGGGATCGAAGCGCGCGAGGCGATTGCCGATCGCGAGCGTGATCCAGAGCGCGCCGTCGGGCGCGACCTGCAGAGAGTGCGGGCCGAGGTGCGCGCTCGAAGCCTGGGACTGGGGTTGATTCTCGCCCGCGAAAATTCCACCGAGCGGCACGCCCGCGACTTCGATGCGCCACGATTTGCGCGCGCCCTCGGGCACGCGCGGGTCGAGCCGGAAGAGCGCATCCTGCGCACCGTCCACCGAGTAGAGCCTGCCGTCGGGATGAAACACCACGTCGTGCTGCATCGAGGCGCGGCCACCGAGATCCCATTCCTCGATGAGCGCACGCCTCACCTCTGGGCTCGGCGCTGGCGCAAATGCCTCGGCGTTCTCCCAACCGCGCGTCAGCTTCGGCACGGCGCTCGCCGGTGCATAGGCGGCGTTGAACAAGGCCGGCACGCGCTCGCGCAGGGTCGAAGGCAGCATCGCGCCGCGCCGACCCATCAGGGCGAGAATCTTCTCCCAGTCCTCCGGGCTGCGAACCCGCCGCGTCCAAGGTGCGCCTTGCTGATGGCAGTAGGTGCACTCGCGCTTCAAGAGGTGCTGTTCGTCGGCGCCGAGCCCGTCCATCACGAGCGCGTACCAATGATTCGCTGGCAACTGCGCCGCGACCTCGGCGGGATCCGTGTGCCGCTGCGCGCGCAGAGCGAGCGGCTCGCCGTTCGCGATCACGCCCTCGAGCCGCACGTCCTGCCAGCCAATGCGGCGTGCGCGCACGCGCCACGCGCCGTCACCGGGCGGTGTCGGCAGCGCGAACGCGCCGTCTGCTGCGCTGAACACCGTCACGCGATACGCCGGGTCGCCGCGCTCGGCGGTAACGCGCGCGCCCACGATCGGCGCGCCGCTCGCGGCGTCGGCAATGCGACCCGACAGCTGAGCGTCGGCGGAGGAGGAGAACGCCAGCGCAAACGGCAGGAGCGAGACGGCTGCGAAGCGGCGCATGCCGCGCATGCTATCGCCGCACGCGCGCCGCCTAGTGCGATGCCGATTCGCGGGCACGCTCGTACGCACCGGGGTCAGACCCCGGGTGCGTACGAGCGCCAGGACTGATCGCGGCGCAACCGATACGTTGCGCGCTGCCCGAGGAGCCCTCTGCAGTTGAGCGACGCGACGCCGCCCCCGAACGACGAGCGCGTGAGCGCGCCTCGCTGGACCCGCATCGTGCCGTGGCCGTCGCGCATGCCCGCGCTTGCCCCGGGGCAGTGGAAGCTGCTCGGGCTGCTGGGCGCAGCAGAGTTCGTCGACCACTACGACATCGGCTTGCTCTCGATCCTGATCGTGCAGATCCAACAGGATCTCGGCGTCGCCGAAAACGAGATCGGTCAGCTCGCCGGATGGCTCCGCTTCGGCGCGTTGTTCTCACTCGCGGCGGGGGTCCTGGCCGATCGCGTCGGACGCCGGCGGCTGCTGTTGATCACGGTGCTCGGCTTCACGATCACGACGTTCCTGACCGCCTTCGCGCGTACGCCGGTAGAGTTCGCGCTCTTCCAGTTCGTCGGCCGCGGATTCCTTTACGCGGAGACCGCTCTCGCCATCGCTCAGCGCAATTACGAACGCGTGCAGAAGGCGGAAAA
>JANNKN010000802.1:0-2119 GCA_031396315.1 Deltaproteobacteria bacterium | reverse complement strand
AGGTTGTCGAGCACCGCCATGTCCTCGGCGAGGCGCAGCGGATGGTAAAACGGCATGAGCGCGACGTCGGTGGAGATGCGCACACGCGAGGTGCGCGCCGCAATCGCCCCCGCCGCAGCCACGAACGAGGGCAGATAGCCGTCGTCGACGAAGTGATGTTCGGTCAACCAGATCAGATCGAAGCCCAGCTCGTCGACGAATGCGGCCTGCTCGAGAATCTCGGCGTACAGCTGCGCGTGGGTCAAGTTGTCGATGCCCGGCGGATTGCGGAAGTCGTAGGCGACGCCGAATCGTAACGGCAGTGACATGAGAGCGCGCTCCGATCGATCAACTGTTAGGGGACAACAGCTCGAGCACGCGGGGCGAGGCAGCGGGGCCCGCGTGCAGGGCGAGCGGGTTCACGATCACACGCGTCGCTCCCTCCCGTTCGAAGGCGGCGACGCGCGCGCTCAACCCATCCGCGTCGCCCCAAGCGACCAAGGCATCGATCAACGCGTCGCTGCCACCGTCTGCGAATTCCGCCTCCGCGAAACCCAGCGCTCGCCATTCGCGGCGGTAGTAGTCGAGCTGCGTGTAGAGCTTCAGGCCCGCCCGCGCTTTTGCGCGCGCTGCCACCGGATCGCGCTCGGCAATGAACGGGACGACGACGCTCAACTCGGTCTCGGCACCGATGCGCGCGCGCGTTTCGCGGGCGTGCTGCACTGGCATGAGAAAGGTGATGACACCGCTCGCGCGCGCGGCGCCGAGCTTCTGGAGGTGCGGGCCGTGGGCTGCAAGGTGCAGCGGCGCCGGCCGCGCCGGTGCGGGTGATTGCACGGCGGCGGCGGCCAGCTGATCGAGAAAGGATTTCATCTTCGCCAGCGGCGGTTCCCAGGCGTGGCCGCGCATCGCATTCATCCCGGCATTCGAAACGCCGAGCCCGAGCAGGAAGCGGCCGCCTGAAAGCTCAGCGAGCGAACGCGACGCTTGCGCCATCGCGTGGGCGTCGCGCACATAGACGTTGGCGATGCCGGTGCCGACGCAGATGCGTTCGGTTCTGGCGAGTAGGAATCCGGCCGTTGCCAAGGGCTCGCGGCCGAAGGTCTCCGGCAGCCACAAGCTCTCGAAGCCGAGCCGCTCGATTTCATCGACGCGTGCGAGCAGTGCGTCGCGCGGGTAGCGGTCGGTCATCAGGAGCACCGCGCGTTGAATCATGGATCGGTGCTCCGTGCTTCACAGGGAGGGTTCGCAGGGGCCATCGGCGCCGCCACTGTATGCCGGCTCGGGTTGTACGCCCCGCCGCGCTGGAGCAGGCTCTCGCCACGAGGTCCCCCTTGGCCTGCTGTGCGCTCGCAGCGTTCATCGTGAGTCAGCTGCTCGTCGCGCTCGATTGGCTGCGCGAGCGCGTGCTCGGCTTCGAGCCGGCGCTCGCAGTGAACAACGCGAACGCCGCGTGGCGCTTCGGCGAGGCCGCACCGCTGGCGGCAGCGCGCGCGTCGTTCGTGTCGCCGCGGCGCATCGCGCTCGCGCTCTCCGGCGGCGCGCTCGCGTTCGGGTTCGCAGTCGCCGCGTTCGATGCGGGCGAGACGCATCGTCCGCATCCGCTCCAAATCCCATACCTCTGCACATCATCCGTCTTCACAGCGGACTGACCGGGCTTGCTTCCCAAGGAGTGCTCATGGCCGCCAGCCTCACGCAAGACTTCGTCGCGCAGCGCTTCACCGGGAGCGGCCGCGCGCTCGGCCCGATCACCGCCGCAAAGCTGAAGCGCAGCGCGTTGGTCTACGCGGGCATCTGCGCGCTCGGCCTCGTGCCCTCGGTGCTCGGCCTCTCGCCTGCGCTGAAGGCCATCGGCCTCGGACTCTGGTTTCCCGGCGCAGGCTTCCTCGCCAGTGGCGGTTGGAGCTTGCTCCTCATTCCGGTGACGGCGTTGCTGTTCGGCCTCGCCGTGTTCGCGTGGTTCGGCTCCGCGATGGTGCCCGCTCCGATCGCGATCTGGCTCGGCGCCGCCGCACTCGCCGGCGCCGTCGCCGGCCCGGAGAGCTCGGCGTTCGCGCCGCTCGCCGCTCCGGCCCTAACAATCGCTGGCGCGTTCGCCTTCCATCGCCGCAACGCGTTGCAGCGCGCCGCGGGACGGGCC
>JANNKN010000798.1:0-4322 GCA_031396315.1 Deltaproteobacteria bacterium | reverse complement strand
TCGAGCACGTAGGCCATCGGGTTGCACTCGTACATCAGCCGCAGCTTCCCCTGCGGCGCCTTCTTGGTGCCCGGGTAGATGAAGACGCCGCCCTTCAGCAGCGTGCGGTGCACGTCGGCCACCATCGAGCCGATGTAGCGCGCGCCGTAGCCCGCGCCGTGGGCATAGGCGAGATACGCCCGCAGGCCGTCGGCGAAGTCGTTCACGTAGGCCTCGTTGATCGAGTAGGTCTTGCTCTCCGCCGGTACGGCCATCTTCCGCTTCACGAGCACGAACTCGCCGATGCCTGGATCGAACGCGTACATGTCGGTGCCGCCGGCCGTCGCGAGCACGAGCAGTACCGAAGTGCCGTAGAGCACGTAGCCCGCGGCCACCTGCGCACTCCCCTTCTGCAGTACGGAGTCCGCTGTCTCGGCGTCGGCCGAGTGGTTACGCAGAACGCTGAAGATCGTGCCGACGGAGACCGCGACGTCGATGTTCGACGAGCCGTCGAGCGGATCCGCGAGCACCACGTACTCGCCGCCCTCGCCGCGTGTGCGCAGCACCACCGGCTTCTCCTGCTCCTCGCTCGCATACACCGCGCAGCTCGGACACGCGCGCAGACACTCGAGCAGCAGCGCGTCCGAGATCACGTCGAGCTTCTGCTGCACCTCGCCCTGCACGTTCACTGCGCCTGCGACGCCGATCACGTCGTCGATGCGGGCGCGCTGCACCTTGCGGGCGATCGCCTTGCCGGCGAGCGCGATCGCCTCGATCACCTCGACCAGGCTCCCGAGCTGTTGCGCGCGCAGGTGCTTGCCGAGCGTGGTCAGGTTGTCGCGAACGACGATCGAATCGGGCATGGGCTCCTCGGGTACGGCCGGTCGTTGCCGGTCGCGAGTGGGTGCGACCGAGGCGGCGCAACGTAACGGCGACCCCTGGGTGCCCCTAGGGGCACGCCCATCTTTTTCTTTGCACCCCCTGTGGTGCCTCGCAGATCGCTGCGTTAACCCTCGGTCACTTCGCGGCGCGTCCCAACGGACGACGCGAGAGTCCACCCGCAGCGGGTGCGCGGGCCGAGGCCTGGGTCGAACCCCGGGGGCTCAACTCGAAACCGCTGCGACTTGCGCGCCGGGGCAACCCGTGCGCAAAGCGAAGGAAGCGGATTGACCGATTCCACCGGCTCGGGACGGAAACGCCGACCTACGACGCGCCGCAAGAAGGCGGCCGAAGACGCGCCCGATGAGAGCGCGCAAACCGCTGCGCCCGAGGCACCCGAGCCCGCTGCCGAGGCGGAGCCCAGCCCCGCGCCGAAGCGGCGCACACGGCGCGCTGCGAAGACAACACCCGAAGGCGATGTGCCGGCGGCCCCTGCGGCCGACTCGATGCTCGCGGCAGACGAGCTGCCGGATGGCGGGCGCGCAACGCCGATCGATGAGGAGCTGCTCGAGTCGATCCGGCGCGAAGTCAGCGCCGACCGACAGGGCGAAGACGAGCTGTACGCGCTCGCCGCCACGATGACGCAGGAAGAGGACGAGGTCCTCGAGGACGAGATCGTCGCGCATTCGGGACCGCTGTTCGTTGGGCCGGTGGCGCTCGCCACGCCCGAAGAGCGCCTCGCCGCGATGCAGCAGGCGGCGCAGCGGCTCGGCATCTCGCAGCTGCATCCCGAGCAGATCGACGTGATCGACGCGCTGCTGCGCGGCGAAGACGTGCTGATGGTGCTGCCGACCGGCTTCGGCAAGAGCGCTTGTTATCAGATTCCGTCGCTCATTCTTCCGAAGCCGGTGCTCGTCATCTCGCCACTGCTCGCGCTGATGAAGGATCAGTTCGAGAAGATGCGCCGCATCGGTGTGCCGTGCGTGAAGCTCGACGGCACCGTGCGCGGCAAAGAGCGCAAGAACGTGCTCGCCGAGATCGCGAAGGGCGAGCGCCTGATCGTGATGACGACGCCCGAGACGCTAGGCTCGCCCGATGCCTCGGCCGCCCTCGCAACGGGCGGCATCTCGATGGCGGCGGTCGACGAAGCGCACTGCATCTCGGAGTGGGGCTACGACTTCCGGCCCGCCTACCTGAAGATCGGCGAGCGGCTGAAGGGGCTCGGCGGACCGCCCTCGCTGGCGCTCACGGCGACCGCCACCGAGAAGGTGCGGCTCGCGATCGTGCGCTTCGTCGGAATGCGCGAGCCGAAGGTGGTCGCGACCTCGCCGCACCGCTCGAACCTCGCGTTCGACGTGTTGCACTGTTCGAGCGGCGCGCGCCTGCGCGCACTCGCGCGCCTCGCGCTGCGCGTCCGGCGCCCGGGCATCATTTACTTCTCGACCACGCGCGACGTCGACGAGCTCTACACGGTGCTGCAACGCTTCGGCGTCCCGTCCCATCGCTACCACGGCAAGATGAGCTCGGCGGAGCGCACGAAGAATCAGGAAGGCTTCATGTCGCGTGGTCGACGCACCGTGATGGTCGCGACCAGCGCGTTCGGCCTCGGCATCGACAAGCCCGACATTCGCTACGTAATGCATTATCAGGCGCCGTCGTCGCTCGAGCAGTACGTGCAGGAAGCCGGCCGCGCGGGTCGCGACGGTCGTCGCGCCAACTGCATCATGTTGTACTCGCCCGAGGATCGCGCGATCCACGAGTCGCTGCTCTCGCGCAGCCGCGTGCGGCCGGAGCAGCTGTTCCGGCTCGCCTCCGCCCTCTCCGCGTGGGCGAAGGAGGACAAGGTGCCGAGCGTCGACGCGCTCGGGCTCTCCGGCGAATTAGGCTCGCGCACTGCGACGGCCCTGCTCTCGCTGCTCGAAGAAGCCGAGCTCGTGAAGTGGGATCCGGAATCCGTGTACGTCGTCGTCCCGCTGGAGGAGTTCGAGCCGCGCGCGCGCCTGCTGGCCGGCCAGTTCGAGACGCTGAGAACTCAGGACGCGCGTCGCCTCGACGCAGTCGCCGATTTTGCGACCGGCAGCTCCTGCCGCGCCTGGTTCCTGCGCGAGTACTTCGGCGAAGAAAACGGTGAGGCCTGCGGCATGTGCGATCAATGCCGCGGCCAGGCCGATCGCCCGAACTCGTTCTGGGAGCCGCTCGCTCCGCCGCGCGGCGAAGAGCGCCGCCGCGGCCGCAACCAGCGCGGGCGGAATCAGCGCGGACGTCAGCCGCATGCCGGCGGCCAACCGCGCAACGTGCATCCGCGCTCCGTGCAGGCGAGCGACAACCAGCCCTTCGCGGGGCGCCGTAACAACCGGAGACGCCGTCGGCGCGGGCGCAATCGTGAAGGCCAGCGCCCCGATGCGCAGCCCCGTTTCGAGAACGGGCCGCGCCCGGAGGGCCAGCAGTTCCAGCCCGAGAGCCAGCCCTTCGTCGAAAGCAGCGCGGACGCGCAGCGCTTCAACCCGCAGCAGTTCGACCGCATCTCGATGGACGACATCGCCGCCGAAGCTCACGGCGCGGGCGAAGCGAACCCCGAGCGACCCGAAGGCGGCGCTCCGTGGCAGAACGGCTCGGGCAACGCGCCAGGCGGATCCGGTGCGCGGCGCAAGCGACGTGGCCGGCGTCGCGGCGGACGCGGTCGACGTTGGCGCGAACGCGGCGACGGCCCGCAGCAAGACGGGCCGAACGGCGGCAGAGACGGAGACCGCGGAGCGGGCGGGCCTCCGGATTCGTCGGGGGCACCTCCCAACGACGGCTGAGCGCGGACGCACGCGCTGCTCGAACCGCTCTCGGCCTCGCGCGCGCCGAGAGTAGACTGCGCCTCCGAATTGGAGGCGACATGCGATCCGATCTCACGCTGATCTCCCTAATGGCTCTGGTGCTCGCGCTCGTTTCGGGCGCCGCGCATGCTGGAGACGGGCTCGAGCTTCCACGCGGCAGCGAGCGTGCCACCGCGAAGATTCGCGAGCGCGGGATTCGCGACGTCACCGCTGAACTCTCGAGCGACGCGTACGAAGGCCGGGCGCCGGGGAGCGCGGGCGACGTGAAGGCGCGCGCGTGGATCGAGGCGCGCATGCGGGCGCTCGGGCTCGCGCCCGGCGCCGCGGACGGCAGCTACCAGCAGCGCTTCGGAATGGTGGGCGTGACGCCCGAGCTGCCGGCAGCCTGGAAATTCCGCGGCGCCAACGGCGCGGACGCCACGTTGCTACCGGCGAGCGATTTCGTCGCGGCCAGCGCCAAGCAGAGCGAGCGCCCGGCTGTGACGGACAGCGAGGTCGTGTTCGTCGGCTACGGCATCGTCGCACCCGAGTACGGCTGGAACGACTACAAGACGGACGTGCGCGGGAAGACCGTGCTGATTCTCAACAACGATCCGGACTGGGATCCCGCGCTCTTCGCTGGCAAGCGGCGGCGCTATTATG
>JANNKN010000775.1:0-3594 GCA_031396315.1 Deltaproteobacteria bacterium | reverse complement strand
GTGTTTTTGAACGCCACGTGCGCGAGCTTGCGCGTCAGGTCGAGTGCGGGGATCGCTTTGCGCGTGAGCCCGGCGGCGTTCGCGTCGACGCGCAGCAACTCGAGGCCGGCGTCCGTGCGCGCGACCACGAGCAACACGTCGGCGGTGTGGCCATCGAGCACGAAGGACTTCTCGCCGTCGAGCGTGACGTTCGGGCCTGTACCCTTCGCGCGCAGCGCGATGCCTGCGAGATCCCAGCGCCCGTTCGGCTCCGCGTGCGCGACCGTCGCGATGCACGCGCCCGCGGCGATCTTCGGCAGCAGCTCCTTCTGCGTCACACCGTCCGCGCAGCCGAGCAGCGCGTTGGCGGCGAACACGGAAGTCCCGAGGAACGGCGCGCACAGCAGCGCGCGGCCCATTTCTTCCATCGCGATCAGCAGCTCGACCGCGCCGAAGCCCGCGCCGCCGTGCTCTTCCGGAATGATCAGGCCCACCAGCCCCAGCTCCTCGGCGAGCTGCTTCCAGACTTCGGGGTCGTAGCCGCGCTCGGTCGCCATCACGGCGCGCACGGTCTTCTCATCGGATCGCTTTTCGAGAAATGCGCGCACGGTCTTGCGCAGCTCTTGGTGCTCATCGGTGAAGACGAAATCGGCGGACATCGGTCGCTCTCCAGACTTGTTGGGTCGATCGCGGGCGCGCGGCGCTAGGAGCGCGGCACATCCTTCCACGGCACGTTCTTGTCGATGCGCGGATCGCCGGGCAGCCCGAGCACGCGTTCGCCGAGAATGTTCTTCATGATCTCGGAGGTGCCGCCCTCGATCGAGTTCGCGCGCGAGCGCAGGAACTGATACTTCGCGAGCGCCTCGGGCGTGCGCACGTCGAACTCACCCTGGCGCAGCGCGTAGCCCGCCTCGAACGCGAGACCGTCGGCGCCGAGCACGTCGAGTGCCGTCTCCCACATTTTCTTGTTGATCTCGGCCTGTGCGAGCTTCCCCACCGAGCCCTCGGGCCCTGGGTTGCCGGCCTTCTGGCCCGCGCGTGCGCGTTGCGTGGTGATGCGCAGCAGCTCGTTGTCCATCCAGGCGCGCGTCACGCGGTCGCGCAGCAGCGCTTCCTGCACCGGCGAGAGCGCGCCGGGTTTGCGCGAGTGCCAGAGCTTCACCAGCTGCGCGATCGCACCGCCGCCCTTCTTCTTGGAGCCGCCGCCGCCGATCGCGACGCGCTCGTTCATCAACGTCGTGATCGCAACGCGCCAGCCCTGGCCTTCCTTGCCGAGCATGTGCGAGTGCGGAATCCGCACGTTGTTGAAGAAGACCTCGTTGAACTCTGCCTCGCCCGTAATTTGGTAGAGCGGGCGCACCTCTACGCCGGGCGTCTTCATGTCGAGCACGAAGTACGACAAGCCGTCGTGCTTCGGCACGTCGGGATTCGTGCGCGCGAGCAGCATTCCCCAGCTCGAAAGGTGCGCGACGGTGGTCCACACCTTCTGGCCGTTGACCACCCACTCGTCGCCGTCGCGCACCGCGCGGGTCGAGAGCCCGGCAACGTCGGAACCTGCGCCGGGCTCACTGAACATCTGACACCAGATCTCTTCGCCCGAAAAGATCTTTGGCAGGAAGCGCTTCTTCAGCTCTTCGCTCGCGTAGGTCAGCACCGTGGGAGCGCCCATGCCGATGCCGATCGTCGCGGCCGGCGGATCGTGGTGCACGACCTTCGAGTGCTGGCTGAGCTCGTCGAGCACGATCCCCTGCTGCTTCGGCGCCAGACCGAGGCCGCCATAGCCCTCAGGAAAGTGCACCCACGCGAGCCCGTGTTCGTACTGCTTGCGGCGAAACGCGATCGCGTCGGTGCGCTCGGGATGCGCTTCGGCCAGCAGCTTCTGAACACGCCCGCGAAGTTCGGCTTCGTTCATCTCGCGCAGATCGGCCATCGAGTTCTCCTTCGGCGAAGGGCGCCGATACTAGGGCGGCGGCGCGCCGCTTCGCTCGCAGCCGGCGCGAGTTTTCCGTGGCGCGCAGCGAACTCGCCCTACTCCGCGTCGAGGATCTCGCGGATCGTGCGCCGCAAATCGTGAATCAAGAACGGCTTGCGCATCAGGCGATCGCGCGGGTCGAGGTGCCCCGGGTCGCCCGGGTTTCCGGAGATGTAGAGCGCGCGCAAGTCTGGCCGCTTCTCGCGCAGCGCGGCGACCAGCGCGACCCCGCCCATGCGTGGCATCACGATGTCGCTCACCACCAACCCGATGCGCCCTTGCACGTTCAGCGCGAGCGCTTCGACTCCGTCCGCCGCGACGATCACCTCATACCCCGCGCTCTCCAGCGCCTCGCGCAACAACCTGCGCAATTCGGGGCGATCCTCCACCACGAGGATCCGCTCCGTACCGCGGGCGGCGCGCGCGCTCGAGCGCCGCGTCGTGTCGGGACGCCCACCACGATCGGCGAGCGGCAGCAGCAGCGTGACGCGCGTGCCCAGGCCCGGGTCGCTCTGCACCTCGATCTCGCCGCCGAGGCTCGAGATCACGTTGTAAACGACGTACAGCCCGAGGCCCGTGCCCTCACCGGGCCGCTTTGTGGTGAAGAACGGCTCGAAGATCCGCTCGCGCTGCGCAGGCTCGATGCCGCAGCCGTTGTCGTGCACCACGATCGCAGCGCGCTCGCCGCGCGCACTCGTCGCGACGCGCACCGTGCCGCCCGCGGCGACTGCGTCGCGCGCATTCGAGACGAGGTTCACGAGCACCTGCTCGAGCTCGCCCGCGTCTGCACTCACGGGCAGTGGGCTCGGCGCGATCTCGAACATCAGGTGGATGCCTTCACCGAGCAGCACACGCAGCATCTTCTCGCTGTCGCGCGCGATTTCGTTCAGATCGAGCACGCGCCGCGCGAGGGGCGTCGGGCGCGAAAGGCCGACGACCCGCCGCGTGAGTGCCGCCCCTTGCTCGGTGGCGCGCTGAATCTCCTGCGCCGCAGCGGCGAGCTCGGGGTCGCCCTGCGCGCGACCCGCCACCACCTCGCCGTAGCCCGAGATCACCATCAACAAGTTATTGAAATCGTGCGCGAGGCCGCTTCCCAGCTGACCGACGGCCTGCATTTTCTGCGATTCGCGCAGCTGCGCCTCGAGGGTGATGCGCGCGCTCACGTCGCGCGCGACGACGAGGATGCGCAGCTGGTCGTCCACGCGGTAACGCGTGAGCGACGCCTCGAACCAGAGCGCCTCGGTGGGGCTCGCCAGCCAGCGCAGCGGGCCGACGCGCACCGATGGCTGCGTCTCGAGCAGGCGCACGGCGTCGCGTAGCGCGGCTCGATCATCGAGGTGCACGCCGTCCAGCGTGGAGCGGCCCCCGAGTAGGGTCGCGAGCGACCCCCCGCCCGCGCTGCTGTGGAGCACGCGCCCCTGCGCGTCGAGCTCGGCAATCAGGTCGGGGCCATAATCCGCGAGCGCGCGATAGCGGCGCTCGCTCTCAGCGCTCTCGCGGTTCGCGGCGCTGCGCATCAATTCGTACGCCGCCACCAATCCGGCGAGCGCGACGTTGAACACGAACGCACCGCGCATCGCAGAGCGCACTGCCACCCCGGGCTCGACCGAGGTGAGGGCATGCGCGCCCTGCACGTGCGCGGC
>JANNKN010000655.1:0-7177 GCA_031396315.1 Deltaproteobacteria bacterium | reverse complement strand
CTTTCCGTCCCGGCACGGCATCCTGGTCAGGCACCGAGCAATCGCCGCAGCCCTCGCACACCAGCTCGTTGATCACGATGCGGCGATCGGGGTCGTGGAACTTGCCCTGCCGGCGGAGCCGGCGCGCTTCAGCCGCGCAGGTCTGGTCGTAGACGATCGCGGTGACGCCCGGCGTCTCGCGGAGTCGCTTCTGCACGGTCATCAGCTCGCTGCGGTCGTGCACCGCGACGCCACTCGGGAAGGCACCCGCGACGAACTTCGTGGTGTCGTCGGTGACGACGACGACGCGCCCAACACCCTCGGCGACGAGCTGGCGCGCGATTTCCGGGCAGGTCACTTCGCCTTCGAGCGGCTCTCCCTCGATCGGCTGCCCGCCGGTCATCGCGACGGCGCCGTTCACGAGCACCTTGTAGGTGATGTTCACCTTCGCAGCGACGCACGCGCGAATCGCGAGCAGGCCGCTGTGGAAGTAGGTGCCGTCGCCGAGGTTCTGGAAGACGTGGGGCAGCGAGGTGAATGGCGCCGTGCCGATCCAGTTCGCGCCTTCGCCGCCCATCTGCGTGGCGCCGAACGTTCGCCGCTCGGGCAGCCAGACGGCCATGCCGTGGCAGCCGATGCCGCCGAGCGCGATCGAGCCCTCGGGCACCACCGTCGAAGTATTATGTGGGCAGCCCGAGCAGAAGCTCGGGAGCCGCATCAGCTGCGACGGCGGAGGCACGGGCACGTTCGCTTCCGCTGTGCGCAGCAGGCCCGCGTGCTCCGGCGCGCGGCGCGCGAGCCAGCTGCGCAGCACCGCGGCGATGCCGTTCGGCGTGAGCTCGCCTTCGTTCGGCACGAGCGGCAGGCCGTTCTCGTCGCGCTTCCCCAACAACTGCGGTCGCCGCGCTTCGTTGTACAGCAATCGCGCGAGCTGCTCCTCGACGATCGGCCGCTTCTCCTCGACGACGAGCACGTCCGTGAGCTCTGCACAGAACTCGCGCACGCCGCTCGGCTCGAGCGGCCAGGTCATGCCGACCTTGTAGATGCAGAGGCCGAGCGCCGCCGTCTTCTCGTCGTCGAGACCGAGCTCGTCGAGCGCCTGGCGCACGTCGAGATACGCCTTGCCCGCCGTCACGATGCCGAAGCGGCGCCGCGGTGCATCGAGCGCCACGCGGTCGATCCCGTTCGCGCGCGCAAACGCCTGCGCTGCCGGCAGCTTCACCTGATAAACCGCGCGCTCGATCTCGAGGGGCAGGTTGTTCATCGTGATGTGGTGGTCGCGCGCCGGGAACGCGAACTCCGGCATGACGACTCGCACGCGCTCCGGGCCGACCTCCACCGACGCGCCGCTGTCGACCGTGTCGGTGAGGCACTTCATCGCTACCCAACAACCGGCGAAGCGGGACATCGCCCAGCCGAGCAAGCCGAAGTCGAGGTACTCCTGCACGCTTGCGGGATTCAGCACCGGGATACCGGCGTGAATCATCGCCGGCTCGCTCTGGTGCGCGATCGAGCTCGACTTGGCGCCCGGATCGTCGCCGCACAGCGCCAGCACGCCACCGTATTTCGCGGTGCCCATGTAGTTGCCGTGCTTGATCGGATCGAGTGAGCGATCGACGCCAGGGCCTTTGCCGTACCAGATCGCGAATACGCCGTCCTTACTCGGGCCCGGCTGCACCATCGCCTGCTGCGTGCCCCAGACCGCCGTCGCTGCGAGGTCTTCGTTCACGCCCGGCTGGAAGAGCACATCGCAGCGCTCGAGGTGCGCGCGCGCTTCCCACAAGCCGAGGTCGTAGGTGCCGAGCGGCGAGCCGCGATAGCCCGAGATGAAGCCAGCGGTGTTCAGGCCCGCGGCGCGGTCGCGCTCGCGCTGGAGCATCGGCAGCCGCACGAGCGCCTGTACGCCGGTGAGGAAGACGCGCCCCGAACCGCGCGTGTAGCGGTGGTCGAGCTGGTAGGTCGTGTCGAGGGGGGGCGTCGTGGGCATGGGTGCAGCGACGGGCGTTAGCGCCGACGCGGGGCGGAATCAAACGCGAGCGTCAGGGGCGATCATTCGTGGAAATGCCGGTGGTGCAGGTCCGGCCAGTGCGGGTGGTGCAGGTCCGGCCAGTGCGGGTGCGCGTGGCGCGCCGCTTTGTGCTCGTGGAAATGCGCATGGCGGGTCGTCGCTGGCAGCCCGGGGTGGGCGTGCGCGTGATGGCCATCGTCGTGGCGATGGCTGTGATCGTGCGTAGCCGGCGCGTGGGCGTGCGGATGCGCGTGCTGGCTCCGGACCAGCGCCGCGATCGAGGGCAGCAAGAGCGCGATGGCGATGCCGTGGGCCGCGCCAAGCGGTTCCGCGAGCCAGGCGAACGCCAGCAGCGCGCCGACGAAGGGCGCGCTCGCGAACACCGCCTGGGCGCGGGTTGCGCCCAGCTCGTGGGCGGCACGGATGTAGAGCACGACGCTCACGCCGTAGGAGAACGCGCCCAGCGCGAGCGCCGCGGCGACGCTGCCGGCGCTGGCATCGAGCGGCGCCGCCGCTGTGCCGAGCGCGAGGTTCACGCTGCCGGCGACCGCTCCCTTCACGAAGGTGCTGCGCGCCGCGGAAATGCCGTCGATCAGCGCGGTGAGGTGATTGTCGAGCGCCCAGCACAGGCAGGCGCCCGCCGTCAGCACCGCGCCCGCCAAGAGCGGCCAGCCGCCGCCGCCGCCTAGGACTGCGCTTGCGAGCACGACTCCCGCGACGGCCCACCAGCCGCGCGGCCCGAGGTGCTCGCGAAACAGCATGGCGCCGAGTGCTGCGGTCGCGGCGAGCTCGAGGTTCAGCAGCAACGCGATCGAGCCCGCGCTCGAGCTACGGAGCGCGAGCAGCAGCAGCACCGGGCCGAGCGCGCCGCCGAGCAGCACCGCGCCTAGCAGGCGCAGCGCATTCGCGCGGTCGATGCGGAGCTTCCGCGCCTCGCCTCGTTCGAGCGCGACGACCGGCGCCATGCCGAGCGCCGCCCCGAGGTAGAGCAGGCCCGCGAGCTGCAGCGGCTCGAACGATCCGAGCAGCCACTTGCTCGCCGGTGTCGACGCGCCGAACAGCACAGCGGCAATCAGGGCGAGCAAGAAGCCGTACACGATTCGCGCCTCCCGGACTCACCCCGCCGTGAGGTTCGGGGTCCGGCGCGCAACCCACAACTCCACGAGCGCATACAGCACGGGCAGCACGAGCAGCGTGAGCGCGGTCGACGAGAGGATTCCGCCGATCACGACCGTCGCGAGCGGGCGCTGCACCTCGGCGCCTGCGCCGGTCGAGATCGCCATCGGCACGAAGCCGAGCGACGCAACGAGTGCGGTCATCAAGACGGGACGCAGACGCGTGAGCGCGCCTTCCCGCACGGCCTCTTGGATCCCGCGCCCCTCGCGTCGCAGCTCGTTCACGAACGAGAGCATCACGACGCCGTTCAGCACCGCGACGCCCGAGAGCGCGATGAAGCCGACGCCCGCGCTGATCGAGAGCGGGATGTCGCGCGCGAGCAGCGCGAAGATGCCGCCCGTCCAGGCGAGCGGAACGCCGCTGAAGACGAGCGCCGCATAACGCGCCGAGCCGAACACCCCCGTGAGAATTCCGAAGATCAGCAGCAGCGCGAGCGGTACCACGATCTGCAGGCGCTGCGCCGCGGATTCGAGCTGCTCGAACTGCCCGCCCCAAGTCATCCAGTAGCCGGCCGGGATCTCGACCTCGGCGCGAATTCGCTGCTCGGCCTCGGCCACGAACGAGCCGATGTCGCGCCCGCGCACGTTCGCGGTGACGACGATGCGGCGCTTGCCGTTCTCGCGGCTCACTTGGTTCGGGCCGGTACCGATCGACAGCTTCGCCACAGCGCTCAGCGGCACGAACGCATGCAGCGGCCCTGCGGCGCGATGCGGCGAGCGCTCGGGCGGCGCCTCGCCGATGTGCTCGGGCAACAAGATCGGGAGGCGCTCGAGCGCGGCGAGATCCGCGCGCAGGTTCTCGGGCAAGCGCACCACGATGTCGAAGCGTCGGTCGCCTTCGAAGAGCTGCCCCGCGATCGTTCCGCCGATCGCAGTGCGCACGACTTCCTGGACCTCTTCTTGTGAAAGGCCGAAGCGCGCGAGCGCCGCACGGTCCATCGCGATCTCGAGCATCGGGAGCCCGCTCACCTGCTCGGCCTTCACGTCGGCTGCGCCGGAGATGCTCTCGAGCACCTTCGCGATTGCCTCGCCGGTTTCGACTAGCGCCTCGAGGTCGTCACCAAACACTTTGACCGCAATGTCGCTGCGCACGCCAGCGATCAGCTCGTTGAAGCGCATCTCGATCGGCTGCGTGAACTCGTAGTTGTTCCCGGCGACGCGGCCGACCGATTTTTCGAGCGCGGCGACCACATCGTCCTTGGACTTGCGCGGATCGGGCCAGTCCTCGCGTGGCTTCATGATCACGAAGCCATCGGCGACGCTCGGCGGCATCGGATCCGTCGCGACTTCGGCGGTGCCGATCTTCGCGAAGGTCGTTTCGACCTCGGGCACCGAGCGCAGTGCGCGCTCGAGGGCGGCCTGCATCGAGACGGCCTGGGTGAGGCTCGTGCCTGGGATGCGCAGCGCGTGCAGCGCGACGTCGCCCTCGTCGAGGCTCGGAATGAACTCGCTCCCCATACGCGAGCCCGCGAACGCGGATGCGACGAGCAGTGCGAGCGCGCTGCCGAGCACGAGCGCGCGGCGGCGCAGTGCGAAGTCGAGTGCGCGTTCGTAGCCGATGCGCGCGAAGCGCATCACGCGGTTCTCGCTCTCGGCGATGCGGCCGCCGAGCAGAATCGCGATGGCGGCCGGCACGAACGTCACCGACAGCACGAGCGCAGCGATCAGCGCGAGAATCACCGTCACCGCCATCGGGCGGAACATTTTTCCTTCGACGCCGGTGAGCGCGAGGATCGGGATGTAGACGATCAGGATGATGAGCACGCCGAACACGCTCGGGCGGATCACCTGGCGCGTGGCGTCTGCCACGAGCTCGAGCCGCTCGCCGAGCGGCAACGGTTCGCTGCGTCCGTGATTCGCCTCGGCGAGCCGGCGGATGCAGTTCTCGACGATGATTACGGCGCCGTCCACGATCAAGCCGAAGTCGAGCGCGCCGAGGCTCATCAGGTTTCCGCTGATGTTGCTGCGCGCCATCCCGACGAAGGTGATCAGCATGGCGAGCGGAATCACCAGCGCGGTGAGGAACGCGGCGCGCGCGTTTCCGAGCAGCAGGAACAGGATCGCGATCACGAGCAGCGCGCCCTCGAGCAAGTTGCGTTCGACCGTCGCGATCGTGCGGTCCACCAGGTTGGTGCGGTCGTAGAGAGTCTTCGCCGCAACTCCTGCCGGCAGGCTCTCGTTGATCTGATCGAGCTTCGCCGCCGTCCTGCGCGAGACATCGCGGCTGTTCTCGCCAATCAGCATGAAGACGGTGCCGAGCACGATCTCCTCGCCGTTCTCGGTCGCCGCGCCAGTGCGCAGCTCGCGGCCGAATCCGACTTCGGCGACGTCGCCGACGCGAACCGGCACGCCACCCGCGTGGCCCACCACGATCGCGCGCACGTCGCCCGTGCCCGCGAGCTGGCCCGGCGCCCGCACGAGATACTGCTCGCCGTTGCGCTCGATGTACCCGGCACCCGTACTCGTGCTGTTGGCGGAGATCGCCTCCAGCAGATCTCGAAATGTGAGCCCATGCGCGATCAGGCGCTCGGGCCGTGGCGTCACGTGAATCTCCTTCACGTAGCCGCCGATCGTATTCACCTCCGTAACACCGGGGACGGTGCGCAGCTGCGGCTTGATCACCCAGTCCTGGAGCGTGCGTAGGGCGGTCGGTGTCCACGCCTCGCCATGTTCGTCGGTTGCGCCCTTCTCGGCCTCTACCGCGAACATGAAGATCTCACCGAGGCCGGTGGCGATCGGGCCGAGTTCGGGTTCGAGGCCTTCTGGTAGTTGCGACGACGCCTCCCGCACTCGCTCGCTGACGAGCTGGCGCGCGAAATAGATGTCGGTGCCGTCCGCGAACACGACCGTCACCTGGGAGAGGCCGTAGCGCGAGACGGAGCGCGTGTATTCGAGCCGCGGGAGGCCTGCGAGCGCCGTCTCGATCGGGAACGTGATGCGCTGCTCCGCTTCGAGCGGCGAGTAGCCGGGCGCCTCGGTGTTGATCTGCACCTGCACGTTCGTGATGTCGGGTACGGCGTCGATCGGCAGGCGCAAGAACTCGAATGCGCCGTAGGCGGCAGCCGCGAACGTCAGGCCGATGACGAGGAAGCGGCGCGCGAGCGCGACGCGAACGATGGCTTCGAGCATCGCGGCTCCCTAATGATCGTGGCTAGCGCCGGATTTCCCGGCTTCAGCCTTGAGGACGAAGCTGCCCGACGCGGCGTAAGACATGCCGGCCGGTAGCCCGGAGACGATCTCGACGCGCTCGCCGTCGCGGCGGCCGAGCTCGACGGGCTGCGCTTCGAACACGTTCTCGTCCGCGATGAACACGACGTCCCAGTCGCGCACGCGCTGGAGTGCTTCCTGCCGCACCGCAACCGGGGCTGCGACTTCGCCAACCTCCACTTGCGCGCTGACGAAGAGCCCGGGGCGCCACGAACCGTCGCGGTTCGAGAGCACGGCGCGCGCGAGCAGCGTCTGAGTGTTCACCGAGCCGACGGGCGACAGGTACGCAACCGTCGCCTCCGCCGGCGGAGAGCCGTCGTCGGCGTCGATCAGGACGCGCTGGCCCTTCTTCAGGCGCGTGAAATCGCGGCGATAAACGTCGAGGTCCGCCCAGACCGTGCTGAGGTCCGCGATCGAGAAGATCTCGCGGTCCGTCGAGACGAACTCGCCGGGCGCGACTTCGCGCGCGATCACCGTGCCCGCGATGCGCGCGCGCAGCTCGTAGGGATGCAGGCTCTCGTTGCTCTCGATCACCGCGAGTAGGTCGCCCTTCGCGACGGCGTCCCCTAGTCGCTTGTGCACGGAGCGCACGACACCAGGAAAGCGCGGCATGACGTGCGCGAGTGCGTCTTCGTTGGCGACGATGCGGCCGTTCAGCGTGACGCGTTCGCGGATCGTCGCGGGCCCCGCGGCTTCGATTGCGATGCCCGCGGTCTTCACCTGCTCGGGCATTAGGACGACGCGGTTCTCATAGGTGCTGTACGTGAAGCGGTGCGCCTTCCCGGCCTCTCGCGCGACGACCTCGACC
>JANNKN010000654.1:0-4060 GCA_031396315.1 Deltaproteobacteria bacterium | reverse complement strand
TCGATGTCGAGTCGACGCTCGTCCCGCTAAAGCCCGGCAGTGCGCTGACGGCGGTCTGCGATTCGCGCAAGCCCGTGCGCACGACGCCGACGAGCGCGCTCGACAAGTTGCTCGCAAAGGCGCTGCGCGCGGCAGACGACGCGGAGCTCGCCGTATTCCCCGTGCTGATCGGCGAGCGCGTCGTGAACCTGCTCGTCGCGCAGCCGCAGGCGGGTGCGCTGGCTGCGACGGCGCACGCGGCCCTCGATGCGCTCGCACCGCAGCTCGGCGCCGCCTATGAGCGCCTGATCCGCGTGCAGAAACAGAAGGCACGCGCGCCGGCAGTCGCCGCGCCGACGGCGACGCCCTTGCCCGCGCCCACGCTCAGAGCGGCGATCGGTGCGCTGCCGCTGCAGAAGCGCATCGTGCGCGTGCCGGCCAAGAGCTGACGGCTCGCTAGCGCGCTCTCCGATGCGCGAACGGATCGTGGCGCGCGATCGTCTGATCGCGACCGGGGCCAATCGAGATCACGTCGATCGGTACGTCGACGAGCGCCTCGATGCGCTCGAGATAGCGCCGCGCGTTGCCGGGTAGGTCGTCGTAGCGGCGCACTTCGTCGATCCGCTCGCTCCAGCCTGGAAATGTCTCGTAGACCGCCTCCGCGCGGCTGATCTCGCCGAGCGTCATCGGGAAGTCTTGCGTGAGCTTGCCGTCGATACGCCAAGCGGTCGCGAGCGGGATCTCGCTCAGTCCCGACAAAATGTCGAGCTTGTTCACCGCGAGCGAGCCGAAGCCGTTCACGATCGCGGCCTCCCGTAACACCACCGTGTCGAGCCAGCCGCAGCGGCGCTTCCGGCCCGTGGTCGCGCCGACTTCCTGGCCCTTCTCGCCGAGCCACGCGCCACCGGCGCCGTGATCCTCGGTCGGGAACGGCCCACCGCCGACGCGGGTCGTGTACGCCTTCGTGATCCCTAACACGTGGTCGATGCGCGTCGGCCCGATGCCGGCGCCGGTGCACGCCGCGCCCGCGACGCAGTTCGAAGAGGTGACGAACGGATAGGTGCCGTGGTCGATGTCGAGGAACGTCCCCTGGGCGCCCTCGAACAACACCTTTTTGTCTTCGCGCACCGCGCGCTCGAGCAGCTTGCCGGTGTGGTCGACGTAGGCGGCGAGCTCCTTGCCGAGCGCAAGCAGCTCGTCGTACACCGAATCGGCCGCGATCTCCTGCCAGTGATGCAGCTCTTTCAGCTCGAAGTTCTTGTCGCGCGCCATGCGGTCGACCGCGGCGCGCAGCGAAGGCGGATCCAGCAAGTCCGCGACGCGAATCCCGCGCCGCGCAACCTTGTCCTCGTAGGTCGGGCCAATTCCGCGGCCGGTGGTGCCGATCGCGCCCTCTCGGCGCGCCTCTTCGCGCGCCTTGTCGAGCGAGACGTGCCAGCGCGTAATCACATGCGCACGGCCGGAGACGCGCAGCCGCGCTGGATCCTTCAACGCGCCCTGCTTGCGGATCTTCCCGATCTCGTCGATCAGCACGCGCGGATCCACGACCACACCCGGGCCGATCAGGTTCACCGTGCCGTCCTGCAAAATTCCCGACGGCACGAGGTGCAGCACCGTCTTCAGGCCGTCGACGATCAACGTGTGCCCGGCGTTATTGCCGCCGTGGAAACGCACGACGAGGTCGGCGCTCACGGCCAGCCAGTCGACGATCTTGCCTTTGCCTTCGTCGCCCCACTGCGCTCCGACTGCGACGAGGGTGGTCATTTACCGAGGTCCACGAGCTGCGCCGTGATCATGTTGGGCAGCGAGCGCAGCCGCTCCATCACGCGCTCGTCCGGCGCCTGATCGACGTTCACGATCATCGCCGCCTCCTTGCGCTCGCGGACCAACGCCAGCTGCATGCGCGAGATGTTGATGCCGCACTCGCCGAGCAAGAGGCCCACGGCGCCGACCACGCCCGGGCGATCGTGGTTGTGAATCAGGATCGTCGGGCCTTCGGGAATCGCCTCGAGCATGAAATCGTCGATGCGCACGATGCGCGGCTGGCCACCGTGGAAGAGCGCGCCCGTAATCAGACGCTGCACGTTGCCGCGCACGCGCGTCGTGATCGCGCTCGCGAAGTCGAGGGGCCGCGAGGATTTGGTCTCGATCACGCGAATGCCGCGCTCGCGTGCGACGACCGGCGCATTCACCATGTTCACGCGCTCGGTGACGGATTCGAGCAGCCCCTTCAACACCGCGATCGTGATGGCCGAGACGCGCAGCGCGGAAACCTCACCCGCATACTCGATCTCGATCTCTTCGATTGCGCCCGGACGCAGCTGGCCCTGGAAGCGGCCGAGCTTTTCGCCGAGCACCATGTAGGGACGGATCTGCTGGAGCAGCTCCGGCGAGATCGACGGCATGTTCACCGCGTTGCGCACTTCGCCGCCCAGCAGGAAATCGCGTACCTGCTCGGCGACCGCGATCGAGACGTTGATCTGCGCCTGCTCGGTCGACGCGCCGAGGTGGGGCGTGCAGATCACGTTCGGGTGCGAGACCAGCGGGTGATCCTTCGGCGTCGGCTCCTGCTCGAACACGTCGAGCGCTGCCGCTGCGACCTGCCCCGAGTTCAGCGCCGCGAGCAAGGCCACTTCGTCCACGATGCCGCCACGCGCGGCGTTCACGATCAGTACGCCGCGCTTCGTCTTCGCGAGCCGCTCCGCGTTGAGCAGCTTGGTGGTGTCCTTGGTCTTCGGGACGTGGATCGTGATCGCGTCACTGCGCGCGATCAGATCGTCGAGCGAGACGAGCTCGACGTCCATCTGCTGCGCGACCTCGGGCGCGATGAACGGGTCGTAAGCGATCACGCGCATCGCCAGCCCGCGCGCGCGTTCGGCCACGATGTGGCCAATATTGCCGAGACCGATCACGCCGAGCGTGCGGTTGTAGAGCTCCATCCCTTGGAATTTGTTCTTCTCCCACTTGCCCGCCTTCATCGAGGCCGTGGCCTGCGGGATGTGGCGCGCGACCGAGACGAGCAGCGCGATCGCGTGCTCCGCGGTCGTGACGTTGTTGCCCTCGGGCGTGTTGACGACCACGATGCCGCGCTGAGTCGCAGCAGCGACGTCGACGTTGTCGACGCCGATGCCGGCGCGGCCGATCACCTTGAGCAGCGGCGCCGCCGCGATCACATCGGCCGTCACCTTGGTGCCGCTGCGCACCACCAGGCCCTCGGCATCCGCCAGTACGCCCGCAAGCTCGCCTGGCGAAATGCCGGGAACGTTGACCACCTGCAAGCCGCTTGCGCGCTCGAGGATCTCCAACCCTTGGGACGCGAGGGCGTCGCTCACCACCACTTTCGGCACGCGGCTCTCCTTCCGTCGCGGGCCAGCTCCGCGAGCGCCGACAGAGGGACCGGGCGACCCGGCCTGCCTTGGGCGTCTCGCATCCTGCGCCTGGCCCGGAGTAAACGCCGCAGGATTGCGGCTGAGGTGGGGGGATGCAACCGGCACTTCGCTCGGGACCCGCAGCGAGTGGCCCTTTGGGGTCTGACCCCAAAGGGCCACTCGCTTTACAGTGCGTGCCCGATGCCTCCTGCCGACCCACTTGACCCGCTGCCCATCACCCCGCGCGGGCCCCTCGCTGCGACGGTGAATCCGCCCGGCTCACGCAGCCTCGCGAACCGCGCGCTGCTGGCGGCGGCGCTCGCGCGCGGGACGAGTGTCGTGCGCAACGCGACGCCGAGTGACGACACCGACGCGATGCGCGAGGGCCTGCAGAGCCTCGGTGTGGTCATGGAGCACCACGAGAGCGGCGACGCCTGGAGGATTCATGGAGTCGATGGGCACCTCGTGCCCATCGCCACCGAACTCGACGTGCGCGCCTCCGGCACCACCGCGCGCTTCCTCACCCCTGCTGCCACGCTCGCGAGCGCGCCGGCCGTGCTCGACGGCACGCAGCGCATGCGCGAGCGCCCGATCGCGGACCTCGCGCTGGCGCACGGCGCCCTCGGCGCGCGCGTCGAAGTATTAGGCACGCACGGCTGCCCACCACTGCGCGCAGGCGGCTCGCGGCTCGTGGGCGGAGAGGCGCTGCTCGA
>JANNKN010000226.1:0-6002 GCA_031396315.1 Deltaproteobacteria bacterium | reverse complement strand
GCAGAAGCCCGCGATCTCCGCATCGCTCAGTGCCTCGCCGCGTACCTCGGTGTGGAGAATCTGCGAGATCAGATCCGCGCCTGGCGTATTGGCGCGGCTTGGTCGCGGACCGGCGCAAGAAGCCAGGCGCGGATCTGATCTCGCAGATTCTCCACACCGAGGTACGCGGCGAGGCACTGAGCGATGCGGAGATCGCGGGCTTCTGCTCGCTGCTCCACGATGCGGCGCAGAACACCACGATGAACATGATCGCGAACTCGCTGATCGCGCTCGCGCGCCAGCCGGAGCAGCGCCGCAAGCTCGCTGCCGATCCTGCACTCTGGCCGACCGCCGTCGACGAGTTGTTGCGGTTCATCTCGCCCGTGCAGGGCCTCGCGCGCACGACCACGCGCGACGTCGCGGTCGGCGAGACGACGATCCCGGCGGGCGATCAGGTGCTGCTGCTGTACGGCTCCGCCAACCACGACGAGACGGTCTTCGAGCATGCCGAGGTGCTCGACTTCGACCGCCCGAGCAAATTTCACTGGGCGCTCGGGCACGGCATTCACACCTGCCTCGGCGCCTCGGCGGCGCGGCTCGAGGTGCGCGTCGCACTGCAGGCGCTACTGGCGGAGCTCGGCGACTGGGACGTCGAGGAACGTGGCATCGTGCGCAATCAGCTGGTGCCGACGCGCGGCGTCGCGTGCGCACCGGTGATCGTCGGCGCGAGTCGCTAGCGGCGATCGCGAATTGGAGAGGCGAGATCGATGGCGAAGCTGGCAGGGCGGGTGGCGATCGTGACGGGCGGCGGCTCGGGGATCGGGCGCGCGACGGTGCTCGCGCTTGCGCACGAAGGTGCTGCGGTCGTGGTCGCGGATCTCTCGCGCGAGCGCACGGAACAAGTCGTGGCGGAGGTCGCGGCGGCGGGAGGTGCGGCGCTCGCGCACGTCGTGGACGTCGCGGACGAGAGTGCAGTCGCTGCACTGGTGGCCGCTACCGTCGCGCGCTTCGGCGGGCTCGACATTCTGCACAACAACGCGGCCGCAACGGATTGGAGCATTCTCGGCGGCGACGGCGAGATCGCGCAGCTCGACCTCGCGATCTGGGAGCGCTCGCTCGCGGTCAACCTGCGGGGTCCGTTCCTCGGCTGCAAGCACGCGATCCCGGCGATGCTGAAACGCGGCCGGGGCGCGATCGTCAACACCTCGTCGGCGTCGGGACTCACGGGCGATCTCGTGCGCACTGCCTACGGCGTCTCGAAGGCCGGCGTCGACGGGCTCACGCGTTACGTCGCGACACAGTACGGAAAGCGCGGCATTCGCTGCAACGCGATCGCACCCGGTGTGATCGAAACGCCCGCGTTGCGCCAGAACGTGCCCGCGGAGCAGATCGCGCTGTTCGAGCGGCACCATCTGACGCCGCGCCTCGGCACCCCGGAAGACATCGCCGCCGCAGTCGTGTTTCTCGCTTCCGACGACGCAGCCTTCATCACGGGACAAATCATTTCCGTGGATGGGGGGTTGCTCGCGCATCACCCGACCGTCGCCGAAGTGCGCGCCCTCGGAGAGCCCGCGTGACGAACGAATTCGCATTCGATCCCTTCGACCCGAAGCAGACGCAGCACATGTGGGACCGACTCGTGCGCATGCGGAGCGAGGCGCCGGTCACGCGGCCGATTCCGGGCTTCGTGTTCGTCGCCCGCTATCGCGACGTGAAGGCGGTCTTCCGCGACAACGTGACGTACTCCTCGCGCGAAGGATTTCGCGGGCCGGGCGTGGTGCTGCCTCCCGAGGAGAGCTTTCTCGGCGAGATCGACCCGCCCGAGCATCCGAAGCTGCGCATGCTGATGATGCAGGCGTTCCGGCCAGGCATGGAGCGCGCAGCGGAGCCATTCACGCGCGCCTGGGCGGCAGACAAGCTCGAGGCGCTCGCCGCGAGAGGCGGCGGCGATCTCGTCTCGGAGTTCGGCATCCATCTGCCGCCGGCCGTCACTGCGCACATGCTCGGGATCCCGACCGATCAGATCGAACGCGTCGGGCAGTGGGGGTTCGAGCTGCTGCACAGCGATTGGCCGCAGTGGAATCGCACCGAACGCGGCGCTGGCATCGGCGGTGCGTTCCCGGAATTCGCGGCGTTCCTCGACGAGCAGATCGCGCTGCGGCGAAACTCGGCGAATCCGCCAGACGACCTGATGACTCGCATGACGCGCGTCGAGGTCGAAGGCCGCAAACTGTCGAGTCTGCAAATCCGCACGCTGTGCGCGAATTGCCTGCTCGCGAGCCAGTCGACCACGAACTTGATCGGTAATCTGCTGTACCGCTTCGCGAGCGATGCCGCATTCGAGCGCGCGCTGCGTGCAGAGCGCGGCCTGCTCGCCGGCGCCGTCGAGGAATCGCTGCGCTTCGATTGCCCCGTGCTCTTCCTCTTCCGCACGGCGCGCATCGATCACGAGATCGCCGGCGAGAAGATCCGCGCCGGCGAACGCGTCATGCTGGGCATCGCATCCGGCAATCGCGATGAGAAGGAATGGCAGCGCGCGGGTGAGTTCTGGCTGGAGCGCGACTGGAAGAGCGCGCCGGAGATCCTCACGTTCGGCCCGGGCCCCCACCTCTGCCTCGGCAACATGATCGCGCGCATGGAGGCGCGGGTGGTGCTCGAGTTGGTGATGGAGAAATTCGCGCCGGGTCAGCTGCGCCTCGCGCCCGGCTACGAGCGCACGCTCGTGCCCATGTTCCTCGAGTACGGGCCCGAGCGGCTCGACGTAGTCACCCAATGAGTCACGAGATCCTCTACGACGTCTCGGACCCGGTGGCGACGATCCGGCTGAACCGCCCGGACAAGCTGAACGCGCTCACGTACTCGATGTTGCGTGCCCTGCGCGAGGCGGTGGACGCGTCGTCGGCGGATCCGCGCGTCGTCGGCATTGTGATTACGGGCGAAGGGCGAGGTTTCTGCGCCGGGCTCGACGCGAGCGTGCTCGCGGAGACGTCCGCAGCCGGCAGCAGCGCGAAGCCGCCCGTTGCCGCGGGTGAGCTGCCCGGCCTCGTCAGCTACCTGTTGCAAGTACCGAAGCCGGTGATCGCAGCGGTGAACGGCCCCGCCGCGGGCGGTGGATTCGTGCTCGCCGCCATGTCCGACGTGCGCTTCGCCTCGCGCGACGCGTCGTTCACGACGGTGTTCTCGAAGCGCGGTCTGGTCGCGGAGCACGGTACGAGCTGGATTCTGCCGCGGCTGCTCGGCGCCGGCCGCGCGCTCGAGCTGTTATGGAGCTCGCGCCGCGTGGGCGCAGAAGAGGCGCTGCGCATCGGGCTCGTCGAGTTCGTGACGGAGCCCGGCGAGCTCGTTGCACGCGCGCAGGAATTCGTGCGCGAGCTCGCGGCGAACGTGTCGCCCGGCTCATTGCGCGAGACGAAGCGGCTCGTCTACGACCACCTCGGTCTCGGCGTCGAGGCCGCGCTGCGCGACGCCGACACAGCGCAGTGGCGCGTGCTCGATCACCCCGACGCGCGCGAAGGCGCGACGTCGTATCTCGAGAAACGGCCGCCAGTGTTTGCGCGCATCGGCCGCGCCCCCAAGGAGCCCCAATGAGTGCTTACGAAACGCTTCTCTACGAGGCGAAGGACGGCATCGGAACCCTCACGCTGAATCGCCCGGAGCGCTCGAACGCGATGACGAATCGCATGGTGCGCGAGACGACCGCCGCGCTTCGCGAGATCTCGCGCGACGAGAGTGTGCGCGTGCTCGTGCTGACCGGTGCAGGCCGTAGCTTCTGCCCAGGCGCGGACCTCAATCACTTCACTTCGAACGCGTCGAAGAGCGACGACGTGATCGGTGAGCGCGACTTCGAGGCCGCGCTGCTGCTGCACGAGATGCCGCAGCTGACGCTCGCCGCGATCAACGGCGCGTGTGCGGGAGCGGGCTTCGGCTGGGCGTGCGCGTGCGACCTCCGCGTCGCCGCGGACTCGGCGATGTTCAACAGCGCATTCCTGAAGGTGGCGGTCGCGGGCGACATGGCCGGGCCGTGGACGTTGCCGCGCATCGTCGGCAGCGCGAAGGCCCGCGAGCTCTACTTCTTGGCGGGCAAATTCGGCGCAGCCGAGGCCCTGAGGATCGGGCTCATCTCGCGCATGTTCCCCGCTGCCGATTTCCGCGCCGGGGTCGCGGCCATCGCCCAAGAGCTCGCGAGCGCTTCGCCCACTGCCTTGCGCACGATGAAGGCGAACTTCGTCGACGCAGAAAAGCTCGGCCTCGCCGATTTCGTCGCGCTCGAGTCCAAGCGACACTTGGAAGTGACGGCGGGCGATGACGCGAAGGAAGCCTTTCGTGCGTTCGTTGAAAAACGCGCGCCGCGTTTCGGAGGAGCGAAGCCATGACGCTTTGGCTGCGCCAGATCGCGCTCGTGGCGCAGGATCGCGACCGCGTCGTCGAGGATTTCCGCGCGGTGCTCGGGCTCGAGATCGGGCACATCGATCCCGGCGTCGGGCAGTTCGGGCTGCACAACGCGATCTTGCCCGTGGGCGGACAATTCATCGAAATCGTCGCGCCGGTGCGGGAAGGCACGACTGCGGGCCGTTACCTCGAGCGCCGCGGCGGCGACGGCGGCTACATGGTGATCCTGCAGTGCAGCGATCATGCGCCGGTGAAACAGCGCGCCGCGGAGCTGCGTCTGCGCAAAGTTCTCGAGTTCGACCAGCACGGCTACTCGTGCCTGCAGTTCCATCCGCGCGACACGGGGGGCTCGTTCCTCGAGGTGGATCATCAAGCGGGAAGCGTTCCACCGGACGGCGCATGGTGGCCGGCAGGCAAGCATTGGCAGGACGCGGTGCGCAGCGAACGCGTGAAGGGCATCGCTGCCGCGGAGATTCAGGCGGCCGACCCTCCGAAGCTCGCCGCGCGTTGGGGCGAGATCCTCGAGTTGCCCGTAATGAATCCGAGCGGCGTGCCTTCGCTCGCGCTCGGGAATGCGATGCTGCGCTTCGTGGGCGACGCCGATGGCCGCGGCGAGGGCCTCGCCGGCATCGACTTCGAGACGACGGACCGCGCGCGCGTGCTCGCGGCGGCGCGCGAGCGAGGCCTGCTCGTCGCGGGCGACGAGCTCACACTGTGCGGCATGCGGTTGCGGCTCGTGTGACACGCCACTCACCGCCCGCGCGCCCTGGCATCGGCGCGCCCACTCGACGCGAGGATCGCGCATGGAACCGCTGGCTCTTCCCGTAACAACCGAGTCCCTCGTGACCGCCGCCCAGATGGCGCTCGGCTTTCTCGCCGTGATGTTTGCTGGCGCGCGCTGGCTGCCGGGAATCGAGCGCGTCGGTTATCCGCAGCCCGACGGCACGCGCAAGCGGTACACGCTGACGGGCATGACGCTGTTCTTTCTCGCGAACGTCGCGCTGGCCGTGGTCGTCGTGCTCGCGCTGCTCGGCTTCGAGGTCTCGCTCACGCCGATCGTCAGGCACTTTTGGTCGCTGCTGATCGTCGCGCTCGTGCTCTCGACCGGGATCTCGCTCGCGCTCTACGCGTGGGGCCGGCGTGCGGGGCCCGTGTGCCGAAGCGAAGAGGGCTCGGCTCTTCCGCTGCCCGCGTTCGTGCGCGACCTCTGGTTCGGCAACGAGTGCAACCCCGAATTTCTCGGCGTCGACCTCAAGCTGTTCTTCTATCAACCGTCGCTGATCGGCGCGTACGGAATGGTCGTCTCGTTCGCCTTCGCCCAATGGGAGCGCCACGGCACCGTCACGCCGCAAATGCTGTGCCTCTGTTTCTTCTGGTTCACGTACGTGTTCAGTCATTACGTGAAGGAAGAGTTCATGCTCTCCACCTGGGACGTGATCGCCGAGAACTTCGGCTTCATGCTGGTGTGGGGCGATCTCGCGTACGTCCCGTTCCTGTATTCGCTGCCGGGCTGGTGGATGGTCGACGACACCGAGCCATTTGCCGCGAGCGCGTGGCTGATGCTGGTCGCGTTCCATTTCGCGGCGCTCGCGATCTTTCGTCAGTCGAACTGGCAAAAGGAGCGCTTCAAGCAG
>JANNKN010000222.1:0-5375 GCA_031396315.1 Deltaproteobacteria bacterium | reverse complement strand
CGTCATCGAGCTCGCGAGCCTCTGGGCAGGCCCGCTGGCCGGCCGCTTGTTACGGCTCGCGGGCGCACGCGTGATCAAGCTCGAGAGTGCACGCCGACCGGATGGCGCGCGCGCAGGGAATGCCCTGTTCTTCGATCGCCTTGCGCAGGACAAGCAAAGCGTCGCGCTCGATTTCGCGAGCGAAGCCGATCGCCGCCGCCTCGCGGCGCTGCTCGAGCGCGCGGATGTCGTGATCGAGGGCTCGCGCCCGCGCGCGCTCGCGCAGCTCGGGATCGACGCGCCGCGCTGGGTGGGCGCGCGGCCGGGGCGCGTCTGGCTCTCGCTCACCGGCTACGGGCGCGAGGCGCCGCGCGCGGACTGGGTTGCGTTCGGCGACGACGCGGCCGCGGCCGCGGGTCTCTGCTGGTGCGTGCCGCAGGGAGCGCCGCGGTTCGTCGGCGATGCCATCGCGGACCCGCTCGCGGGCCTGCACGGCGCGCTCGCAGCGCTCGAATGCTGGCGCCGCGGCGAGGGTGCGCTGCTCGATGTCTCGCTGCGCGCAGTCACGGCGTGGGCGATCGACTCGGCTCGCGCGCTGCTCGCCCCTGTGAACTCGGCTCCGCCCGCGATCGCGCGGCCACATCTGTTGGGGGCCGCGCCGCCTCCAGCCCGCGCCCTTGGTGCAGATACCGCCGCCGTGTTGGCAGAGCTCGCGATCTCCTGACGCCTAGTTCTTCTCTTCGATCTCGCGCACGCGCTCTGGGCCGACCTGCCCCGCGCCGACGACGTAGCCGAGCGCGCGCAGCTGGTTCAGCTCCATCTCATCGAGATCGACGCTGTCCACCGCGCCCCACGGAGATTTTCCGGCGAACGAAGCATCCAGCTGCGGCCGCAGCTCGTCAGCCCACGCCGGCGGCGTCTTGCGCAGATTGCGCCGTTCGCCCGGATCGGTCGCGAGGTCGAACAGCTGCAGCGTCTCATCGGGTTTCGTCTGGTTGTAGATCACGCGCTGGGTGTCGCGCTGATAGCTGGCGAGCGGTTGCGGCTCTATCGAGATCTGCCCCCAGACCGTGTCGAGATAGGCCTGCGCCGGCGGAACCTCGAGGCTCTCGCCGCGCGCTGCGGCCTGCATCGTCGACACCAGCGAGACGCCGTCGGCTTCCGGCAGCGCGGGCAACCCCAATAAGTCGAGCACCGTGGGCCACACATCGACGTTGCGCACGAGCGGGTCGACCACGAGCCCACCGTCCACGCGGAACGGCAGCGACACGATCAACGGCACGTGCACCACCTCCTGGTAGAGGTTGCGCGCGTGCCCTTCGGCGCCGTGCTCGCCGAATGCCTCGCCATGGTCGGCGGTGATTACGAGGATCGTGCGCTTCGAGAGGTCGAGCTCGTCGAGCGTGGAGACGAGCGCCGCGATGTTGCGATCGGTCCAGTGGATCGAGCGGTCGTAGACGTCCGAGATCGAGGTGCCGAACGGAAGCTCGGCCGCCTCGTCGTCGTACACGTACTGGTGCACGTCCATGTAGTGCAGATAGAGCAGGAACTTCTCGTTGCGGTTGTTCCGCAGAAACTCGAGCGCCGCGAGCGTGACGTCCTCGTCGGTGCCGGGCACCTTCGCCTCGGCGCGCCCTCTGCGTTCGACGTTCGCGGGGTCCGTGCGCTGCGTCGGCCGCAGATAGACGTCGAAGCCTTGGCCGAAGCCGAAGTTCGAAGCGACCCAGCCGTTGCGCCATATCCCGGCGGTCGTGTAGCCGGCCTGTTTGAAGAGCTCCGCCGGCAGCGTCGCCGAGGCTGGCAGTGCGTGATCGAAGCGCGTCACGCCAGAGCGCTGCGCGAACAGGCCCGTCCAGAGCGAGGCCATCGAGCACTTCGTCCAGCTCGATTGCGCCTGCGCGCGTGCGAAGCGCACGCCCTGGTCTGCGAGCGCGTCCAGTGTCGGGCTGGTCGGGCGCTCGTAGCCGTAGCTCGAGAGGCGATCGGCGCGCAGCGTGTCGATCAGGACGAACACGACGTTGACGTCGCCCTGTTCGCGCAGCTTGCCGAGATCCTGCTCGATCGTGCCGACTGGACGCGCGGGCCCGCGGATGCGGAACATCGACGCGACGCCGCCCAGCGCGAGCAGCGCCGCGAGCGTGAAGTAAGTCCAAGGCGAGTCGAAGATCCGGCGCAGCAATGGGCCCCCCGCGTCCTGCGTGAGTCCCAGGCAAGTGCCGCTCGGTGACGGTCAATGCCGCAAAAAGCATCGAGGCGGCCACTCTTGCGAGTGACCGCCTCGACTTCGATCGAGACGATCGGTCTAGCGAGCCGCGCTTAGCGCAGCTTGCGGCGACCGATCACTGCGAGGCCGGCCACGCCAGCGCCGAGCAGCATGAGCGTGCCCGGCTCCGGGACCGACGGCGCGTACACGAGCCGCAGGAACGTCGGCGTCGACAGGTCGCTGTTCGCGAGGCCGCGAATCTTCAGGCGACCGAGCGAGACGAGGTTCACGTTGGTGTTGCCCATCGACGTTACGCTGACATTGCCAGTCGCCATCACGTCGGGCTGAGCCACGAACATGTCGGTCTGGGCCGTCTGCGTCACGGCGCCGATGTGCCACACGTCGCCACCGAGGAACACGCGAAGCGAAGCGCTCGGCGAAGTGCTCGTGGCCGGGATCGTGACGTTTCCGCCCGCGCCCGCGTTCACGAGGACCGGGATCAAAGTGAAGGACGGCGCCTTGCCGATCTTCGCCATCACGCGCGCGATGCCCATGATGCCGGACGGAGCCGTAATCGTGGGATCAGCCGTCGTGCCGACGAGCGGTCCGTTCATCGTGAACGTCACCGCGAGTCGAGTCACCGGCGGGGCAAACGGGCCTGCCGGGTTCGGGATGCAGGCGGGATTGCCGGGCTGACCGATGCAGAACTGGATGGCAAACGCCGCGCCCGCATCGAGCGTAAACGTGTTGCCTACCAGCGTGCCGGTCGGCGTGCCGCCGGTCGGCGTGCCGAGCACGAGCGGGACGCCCTGGAGCGTCTGGATGTACGTCGCCGATAACAGTGCACCGGCGTTTGCCGTGGCAGCGATGAACATCGCCGTAGCCACTGCAGCTAATCGCAGCTTTCGCATGATTGAGTCTCTCCTCTGACCGCGGCGAGCGAGGGGCACCCTGCCGAATACCTACCGCGGTCGAACACCCTGTCCGGTGTGCAAGCCGAGTGCCACGTATTCCGACGGAGGGATCGCGGAGTGGGGACCGCGTAAGGTGCTGATTCCCCACGGATTCCGACCTGACTCCACGTCAATTTCAAGCGCACGTGAGCGGATTTCGGAACGCCGATTCCACACGGGACGGAAAACTATTTCCCCTCGATCGGGGTGAGGGAGTTTCCGCGTCACTTGAAGCGCGCTGAGCGCTACTCCCTGGCGGCTCGGAGTTTTGGGTGGGTTCAGGCGTTGACCTGCGTGGATCCCGAGCGCAGGCGCCCGTGCGCCGCACAAGGAGATCTCGATGCGCGGACTTCCCAAGGCGCGGCGCGCGGTTGCAGCGGCGTGGGCGATCTCGGCCCTGCTCGCATTCGCAGGTTGCGGCGGAGACGCGGCCGACACGCTCGCTGAGGTGAAGCGTTTGCAGGAGGCTGGCTCCCACGAGCAGGCCGAGGTGCTCCTGCGCGAACACCTCGATGCGCATCCCGACGATGCCGAGGCGAGCTTTCGGCGCGGGCTTTCGTTGATCGCGCTCGGTCGCGGAAGCGAGGCGGTGTTCCCGCTGCGCAAGGCGCTCGGTTCGGCGGAGTTCGGCAAGCAGGCCGGTCTCGTGCTCGCTGGCACGCTGCTCAACACGCGCAATTTCGAGGCGTCGATCGAGGCGGCTGACGGCGTGCTCGAGAAAGAGCCCGAGAACGAGGCTGCGCTCGTGACGCGCGCCCGCGCGGCGCTCGGCGCGCTCGAACCGGAGTTGGCCCTCGAGAGCATCGACGCACTCGCGAAGTTGAAGCCGAGCGACCTAATGCCGAAGGCACTGCGCGCGGAAGCGCTCGGCCTCATGCCCGAGCGGCTCGCAGAAGCGGAGAAGCTCTACGTCGAGCTCGAGGCCGCGGATTGGGGCGATGACGAAGTCGGGCCGGGCCGCGCCTGCCTGACGCACGCCAAGCTCGTGTTCGAAAAGGTCAAGGACGCGAAGCGCGCCGCCGACATGACGCTCGCCTGCGCGGACCGCTACGGCGCGCTGCCGAGCCTGGTGATCGGCGCGGCGGGGTTGCTCGACCGATTCGAGCGCGGTGCCGACGGCACGAAGCTCGTGCGCGCGCACTTCGAGAAAGATCCGTCGAACCTCGAGCTGCGCGCGGGCCTCGCGCAGCGCCTGATCGCCGAAGATCAATTTGCCGAGGCCGAGCAGCTCGTGATCGAGGAAGCGGAGAAGCAGAACACTTCAGCCGGCTGGGCAGCGCTCGCGAACCTGCGCCGCCGCCTCCGTAACACTTCGGGATCGCTCGAAGCGCTCGACCGTGCGATTGCGGTGTCGGCAGGCCCCGAGCAAGAGGAGCTTCATGCCGATCGCGCAGATCTGCTGATCGACATGGATCGTGCCGCGGAGGCACAGACTGAGCTCGGAAAGATCGACAGCCCCGTGTTTCGCAACGTGATCGAGGGCCGTCTCGCCGAGGTGCGTGGCGACAGCGCCGTAGCGCTCGAGAAATACAGCGCGGCACTGGAGCAGTGGCCTGATAACTGGGCGGTACGTGCGCGCGCCGCGAACATCGCCTTCGAATCCGGCGACGTGGATCGCGCGCTCGTCGAGCTGCGCGAAGTGACGCGCCACGCGCCCAAGGAAACCGACGCGGCACTCCAGATGGCGCAGATCCATTTCTCGCGCGGCGAGCTGCAAGAGGCCTATGCGTTCGCGTGGCGCCACATCACGGAGCGTGGCGCGACGGGCCCCGAGGGCCATCTCGTCGCCGCGCGCGCGGCGGCCGCAGCACGCCGTGCCGACGAAGTATCGAAGACGCTGGCAGATCTGATCTCGCGGAACGAGGGGAAATTCGCCGGGGCAGGGCTCGCGGAGCACGCGCGGCTGATCGCCTCGGCACGCGGCTCGGAGGAAGCGCTCGCTGCGCTCGACGATGGGATCAAGAAGGCGAAGCTCGACCTCGCGCTCCCCGCGAACGGGCCCGCGCTGCGACAAGCGGCGATGCTCGCGTCGGAGACCCAAGGCGTCGCCGCCGCGCTCGCGCGAATCGACGCGCAGCTCGCGAAGGCGCCGGGCCGCGCAGATCTGCTCGGCCTGCGCGCCACGTTCCTCGCCAACGCCGCGCGCTTCGACGAGGCGCGCGCGCAGGCGGAAGCAGCGCTCGCCGCGGACGCAGAGGAGCCCTACGCGCACCTCGCGCTCGCGCTCGCGCGCCGCGGCG
>JANNKN010000600.1:0-2948 GCA_031396315.1 Deltaproteobacteria bacterium | reverse complement strand
GACGCGCCGCTGCTCGCGCCCGAGGGCCTGCGCGGACGGCGCAACGAGCCCGTGCACGTCGCGCGCGTCGGCGCCGCGCTCGCGCTCGCGCAGCAACGCCCGCTCGAGGAGATCGCCGCCGCCACGTCCGCGAATACGCGCGCGCTGTTCGGGCTGGCGCGATGAGCGCGCAGGCCGAGCTCGCCCGGCGGCTCGCGCTCGCGACGCGCCTCGCGCGCGAGGCCGGCGCCATCCAGCGCGCGAGCTACGAGGCGGTGCAGCGCATCGACTCGAAGAGCCAGCCGAACGATCTCGTCACCGAGGTCGATCGCGCCTGCGAGGCGCACATCGTCCAGGCGCTCACCCGAGAATTCCCGCGCGACGCCGTGCTCGCCGAGGAGGGAGGCGGCACCGATCATGCCGGTGCCACCTACCGGTGGGTGATCGACCCGCTCGACGGCACCAACAATTATGCCCACGGCTATCCGCGCTTCGCGGTCTCGATCGCAGTCGAGTGCGAGGGCGCGCAGGCGCTCGGCGTCGTCTACGACCCGCTGCTCGACGAGCTCTATCACGCCGCCCTGGGCGGCGGCGCGCAGCGCAATGGCCGCGCCATCCGCGTCTCGCGCGAGCTCGAGCTCGGGCGTGCGCTCGTCGCAACCGGCTTTGCCTACGACAAGGCACTGGTGGACGACGACAACACGCGCGAGTTCCGGGCGTTTTTGAAGCGGGCGCGCGAGGTGCGGCGCGATGGCAGCGCCGCGCTCGACCTTTGTTATGTCGCGAGTGGACGCTTCGATGGCTACTGGGAGTTCAAGCTCGCGCCCTGGGATGTCGCGGCGGGCACGTTGATCGTCAGCGAGGCGGGCGGGCGCGTCACCGACACCCTCGGCGGCAGTGCGTTTCGCAGCGGCAGGCAGCTGCTCGCGTCGAACGGCGCGATTCACGAGGCGATGCTGCTCGTGCTGGCTGCCTCGAAGCCCTGAGCGCCGCGCCGGCCACGAGTTCTCAGGCGACGGTGCTACACAACGCCGCGGCTCCGAGACACGCGTCACTCCGTGCCTCCGTCAGATCCGAGACCGCCGAACGGCTGACGCCTCGCGGTGACTCGGAGAAGAGCGATGCGAAGCCGATTGCCGCGTGCAGGCGTTCACACGCGCAGCGCTCTCGCGCTCTCGTTGCTGACGGTCTGCGCCACAACGGCATTCGCGGAGATCCCGATCCCGTCCGCGGCCCCGCTGCTGACCCCGATCGAGATCAACATTTCGGCGGGCCACCAGAACGACCCCCACGTAAGCGGCGATCTGGCGGCGTACGCATCCGACGCCGAGATCCGCTACTTCGACTTCGCGACGAGCTTCGACACCGCGATCCCGCTGGGCCCGAGTGCACGTGATTTGCTCTCCGACGTGAGCGGCACGCGGATCGTCTTCTCGCGCATCGTTCCCGCGGTGAAGATCGCGGTGATCGTGTTCGACACCACCACCGGCAGCTCGGTCGAGCTCTCGCCTGCGCTCGGCACTACCCGCCTCGGCTCGGCGATTGGCGGCGATACGGTGGCCTACATCGATTTCGGGCTGCAGGGCAACGGCGAGCTGGTTGCCCACGATCTCGCCAGCGGCGTCGCCACGCGGCTCACGAACGACACGAACCCGGCCCAGAGCCCAGCGGTGTCGCCGAGTGGAGCCGTAATCACTTGGGAGCACTGCAACGTTTCGCTCTCGAACTGCGATATCCGGCAAGCGGTCAGGACGGGCCCGGGTTGGGTGGTGAGCGTCACGGCTGCGACGCCCGACCCCGAAGCGAACCCCGACACGAACGGCAGCACCGTCGTCTACGACTCCCTCCGCGCCGGCAACAGCGACATCTTCCTGAAGCCCGTCAGCGGCGGCCCAGAAGTGCGCCTCGAAATGGCCGGCTTCCAAGCCAATCCGAGCATCGCGGGCGACTTGATCCTGTTCGAGAGCCGCCCGACCTTGCTCGAGCTCTCGGACCTCTACGTCTACGACACGATCAGCCGCCGGCTCTTCCGCCTCACCGACACGCCGCTCGTCCACGAGCAGCTGAACGACATCACGCTCCTCCCGGATCGCAGCCTTCACGTCGTCTGGACGAGTGACGAGGACGGCTTCGACTCGCGCAACGTCCGCGGCGCAACTTTCACGCTGCCCAGCGAAGAGGCCGTTTGGAGCTTTGGCCTCAACAACTCCCGCCAGCTCGGCGACGGCAGCCCGGCGGCCAATCGCGCGATCCCCGTGCGCATCGCGGGCCTCACCGCGATCGCACTCGCGGGCGGCCGCGAACACAGCCTGGCGCTGCTCTCGGACGGCACGGTCTGGGCCTGGGGACGCAACGACGTGGGCCAGCTCGGAGACGGCACCAATGCAAACCGACCGACCCCCGTGCAGGTGAGCGGCCTCAGCGGCGTCGTCGCGATCGCGGGCGGCGACGACCACAGCCTCGCGCTGAAGTCCGACGGGACCGTCTGGGCGTGGGGGCTCAACGACCGCGGACAGCTCGGGGACACGACGACCAACGACAGCTGGACGCCGGTGTACGTGTACCGCCTCTTGCACGCGGCCACAGGCATCGCGGCGGGGGCGGCGCACAGCCTCGCGATCACGCGCCGCACCGATCCCGCATGCCCTCCCATATTGCTGTGCGTCATCACCGAAGTCTTCGCGTGGGGACACGGTCGCTTCGGACGGCTCGGCGATGGCACGACGAGCGACAGCCCGATTCCGGTTCAGGTCGTCGGCTTGAACGATGTTGCCGCCGTCGCCGCGGGCGGCGCGCACAGTCTCGCGCTGAAGCTCGACGGCACGATCTGGAGCTGGGGTCTGAACGACCACGGCCAGCTCGGCGATGGCACGAACTCGAACGCCTCGACGCCGGTGCAAGGGATCACATATTCCTCCAGCGCGATCGCCGCGCGCGGCAACCACAGCCTCGCGATCAGCCAAACCGGC
>JANNKN010000576.1:0-16392 GCA_031396315.1 Deltaproteobacteria bacterium | reverse complement strand
GTCGCAGAGACGCGCGCGTCGAGGTGGGCTTGCAAGTACGCGCCCCCCGTCCAGAACAACGCGGCGAGCGTGAGCAGCGCCGCCCTCTGAGCGTCGCTCGCGGCGAGCACGCGTTCGAACGCGAGCGGCAGGAACGACTCGACGCCGAAGAACGCGACGACCACCCCCGCACGCGTCGCGAGGGCGGCCCGCAGGCCGGCGTCGCCGAGCACCGCGCGAGGCCCGACGGGCTCGCCCGCGCTCGGCGCGCCCGCATCGAGCCGCCACAAGCGCGGAAGCGCGAGCACCCCGGCGATGCCGGCGAGCGGAACGAGGCCCACGAACACCGCCCGCCAGCCGAACGCTGCCGCCGCGCTCACGGCGCCCGCGGGCGCCAGCAGCCCCGGCACCACCCATGCCGCCGACAACGCGGCGAGCACGCGCGGGCGGGCGGCGTCCTCGTAGGCGCGCATCACGACGGCGCTCACCACGCACGAAAACATGCCCGCTGCGAAACCCTCGAGCGCGCGCGCTGCGATCACCGCGGGCATCGTCGGCGCCAAGCCGGTCGCGAGCATGCCGAGTGCGAAACCTGCGAGACCGACGGCGAACGTACGCGTCGGGCCAAAGCGATCGGCTGCGATCCCACCGCACAGGATCCCGAGCGCGCAGGCCGCGCTGAAGGCAGCGAAGAACGCGCCCGCCAGCGACTCGCCGCCCAGGTCGGTGACGAGCGCAGGCAAGACGCCGGCGCCGACGAGCTCGTGGGCGGCGCGCAGTGAGACGGCGAGGAGCAATCCGAACAGCATGGGAAGAGCATGCCCGCCTAGGATGGTTTGGTAGCCGGCCGGACGGTATATCAGCGCGCAGCTAGCATGGCGTCATGAACGCGCCCGACGTCGCTGCCCACCTCGCTGCGAATCTCCGTCAGCTGCGCGCTGCGCGCGGGCTCACACAGGCTCAGGCTGCGAAGCTCGCCAGCGTACCCCGCCCGACCTGGACGACGCTCGAATCCGGCAGCGCGAACCCGACGATCCAAGTGCTGCTCCGCGCCGCCGCCGCGCTGCAGCTCTCGCTCGAGGAGTTGCTCGCGCCGGCGCGCGAAACGGGCCGCGTCTACTGCGCCGATTCGCTGCGTGTGCGCCGCCGCGGCGCGGCGCTCGTGCGCGATCTCCTGCCGGAGAAGATCCCCGGCGCCGCGCTCGAGCGCATCGAGCTCCCGCGCGCGGCCGTGCTGAACGGCATTCCGCACACCAAAGGCACGCGCGAGTACCTCGCGTGCGAGCGCGGCCGCATCGCGCTCACGACAGAAGGCGAAACCTTCGCGCTCGAGCCCGGCGACGTCGCCGTCTTCCGCGGCGACCAGCGCCACTCCTATCGCAACTTGGCCAACGAAACCGCGATCGCCTACAGCGTCGTCGTCCTAGCACCGCGGCACACCTGAGAATCCCCTAACACGCGCAGCGCCGCGCCAGCGGCCGCTCGACGCGGCCGCTGACGCGCCCACCACCCAAAAGCCGGTGTTGGGACACCCCGAGCAAGAGGCGCGGCGGCGGGCGGGGCCGGCTGCGGCGAAATCGAGCGCAGCGAGGGCCCAACGCCGAGCCACGCCTTCAGGCGACGCGCGCCCCGCCGCCGCGTCACTTCCCTCAAAAGGCCCGAAGCGAGCCATTCGCCGCAGCCGGCCCCGCCCGCCGCCGCGCCGCCGCCCGCACGAGATGAACCGCCCTACCCGTCCAGCCCCAACCGCCGCGCGATGATCACCTTCATGATCTCATTGCTCCCAGCGTAGATCGATTGCACGGCCGCATCGCAATAATCACTGGAGATCGGCGTCTCCTCCATGAAGCCGTAGCCGCCGAACAGCTGCAGGCACTCGCCAGCGACTCTCTTCTGGAGGTCGGAGCACCACCACTTCCCCATGCTCACCTCCTTCACGATGTCCTCGCCGCGCACGTGGGCCGCGAGCAGGCGGTCCGTGAAGGCCTGGCCGATCTCGTACTCAGTCTCGAGTTCGGCCAGCTTGAACTGCGTGTTCTGAAAGGCTCCAATCGACTTGCCGAATGCCTTGCGCTCTTTCACGTACGCGAGCGTGTCGTCGAGCGAGCGGCGCACCGAGGCCATCGAGGCGACCGAGATGCAGAGCCGCTCCTGCTGGAGTTTCTGCATCAGCATCTTGAAACCGCCGCCCGCTTGGCCGAGCAAATTCTCGGCGGGCACGCGGCAATCTTCGAAGAACAGCTCGCTCGTGTCCTGGCCCTTCAGCCCGATCTTGTCGAGGTTGCGGCCGCGCCGGAAGCCGGGTGTGTTCGCCTCGACGAGCAGCAAGCTGATGCCGTCGTGACTCTTGGTCGGGTCGGTCTTCGCCACCACGATCACGAGGTCGCAGTTCTGGCCATTCGAGATGAACGTCTTCGAGCCGTTCAACACATAATGGTTGCCGTCGCGCAGAGCGCGCGTCTGCACGGCAGCGAGGTCGGATCCGACGGCCGGCTCGGTCATCGCGATCGCCAGCAAGCACTCGCCAGCGATCGCCGGCACGAGGTACTTCCGCTTCTGCGCCTCGCTGCCGAACGTCTCCAAATACGGCAGGCAAATGTTCGTGTGGAGCGACGCTTGGAGCGCGTGTCCGCGCGCGTAGGCGAGTTCCTCCATGATGATCGCATCGAACAGGAAGTCGCCGCCGGCGCCGCCGTACTCGCTCGGCTGATTCGCGCCGAGGTAACCCTCCTCGCCCATGCGCTTCCAGATCGCGCGCGGCGTAATGCCGTCGCGGTTCCATTGCGGCACGAACGGCTCGACCTCGGACTTCACGAAGCGCCGGAACTGCTCGCGAAAGAGGTCGTGATCTTCGCTGAAAATCTCGCGGCGCATCGGGCCTCCCGAGTCGGCTAGCTAGCAATCTCCAAGATCGCGGCAAAGCAGCGGGCGGACGACGCGCGTCCACTCGCGATAGCCCGTTTCGTTGAGGTGCAGGCCGTCCCAGCGAAAGACATCCTCCCGCGGTTTGCCGTCCTCGAGCAACGGCGTTGCAACATCGACGAACCCAAGGCGTGGGTCGCCCTTGCACAGCCGCTCGATCTGCTCGTTCGCACGCTCCATCTCGGGCCAGCGTGCCCAGCGCGCCTTCGAAGGCTTGATCGAGAGGAAGTAGATGCGCGCGCCGGGCGCGTAGGCGTGCACCGTGGCGACGAGCGTCCCGAAATCGCGCGCAACGTCGTCCGCCGTCTTGCCGGTGCCCGCGTCGAGGTCGTTGTCGCCGCCGTAGACGACCACGGCGCGCGGCAGGTACTTCACGATCGTCTCGTCCACATAATGAATCACGTGCGAAAGCTGCGAGCCGCCGAAGCCGCGGTTCAGCACGGGCAGCGGAGCCATATCCTCGGCGAGCGTCGTCCAGAGTCGGATGCTGGAGCTGCCGACGAACACGATCGGCGCATCCGGGGGCGGCATCGCGAGGTCCTGCTCGGCGAAGGCCGCGATCTCGTCGGCGAAGAACTCCGGATCCTGCGCGCGCCAGGCATAGATGCGCGGAAACGCGACGACGCCGAGGCCCGTGAGCACCACGAGGCTCGCGACGATTCCGGCAGCGACTCTAAAGCGCGCGCGCATCGGAACCTGCTCGCTCATTTCGCGCTGAGGTTCATCCAGATCAGCGTAATGACTTGGTCCGTCTTCAAGAAGCCGTCACCCCATTCCGCCTCGAGATCCGCGAGTGGCTGGCTCGCGATGAACGCCTCCATGCTCTGGCCCGACGCGATGCCGCCCTCGATGCGCGCCTTCACGTCGACCAGCACGTCGCGAAACTTCGTGAGATCTGCGGGCGTCGCGAGCGGGCCGTGGCCGGGGATGATCTTCGTGTCGGGCTTCGCGCGCGCGAGCACGCGGTTCGCAGACTCGATGATCCCCGAGACGCTGCCGCCGCTCTCGATGTCGATGAAGGGGTAGAAGCCGTTCACGAACGTGTCGCCCATGTGCACGACGTTTCCGGGCTCGAACCACACGTGGGAATCGCCGTCCGTGTGGGCGTGCGCCACGTGCTCGACGCGAATCGTCTCGCCGTTCCAGTGCAGCGTGACGCCGTCGCCGAAGGTCACGACCGGCAGCGCAGCCGGCGGAGACGCAGGCACCTTGAAGTCGCGCAGCTTCGAGACTTGATCCTGCGAGAGGCGCACGCGCACGTTCTCGTGGGCGAAGATCAACGCCCCCGCGCTGCCGAAAGCTTCGTTGCCGCCCGTGTGGTCGAAATGATGATGCGTGTTGATCACGAAGCGAATCGGCGCGTCCTGCAGCGCCTTCACCGCGGCCGTGATCTTCGGAGCGAGCGGTGCGAACTGGTCGTCGACGATGACGGGGCCGTCGTCGCCGGTCGAAACCGCGAGATTGCCGCCTGCGCCGACCAGCATCGCGAGCCCCGGCGCGAGGGGGGTCGCCACGATCTCCACTTTCGAGAAATCCTGCTGTTGCGCGGCGGCCGCTCCCGCGAGTGCGAGCGCCACGAGCAGCGTGAGGGATCGCAAGCCCATCTTCCCGTGCCTCCTTCGTGCAAGCAATCTGCAGCTTCGCACAGTCGGACGACCTGCTGCGACGATCGGACGCGCTGTGTACTGTGCGCCGCCCTCGGTCAGCGGCTGTCCGCCGCGCGCCACGGGCCAGGAGAGTGATGGACTTCGCGTTGTCCGAGGAACAGGAGCTGCTGCAGGAGACGGTGCGCAGCTACGTCGAGAGAGAGTGCCCGGCCGCGCTCGCCCGCCAGATCTTCGACGGCGACCGCGGCCCCGCCGCCAAGTTGTGGCAGGGGCTCGTGGAAATCGGCATCGCGGGGCTCGCCGTGCCTGAGAAGTTCGGCGGCGCGGGCCTCGCGCTGCTCGAGCTCGCACTCGTCGCCGAGGAGCTCGGCCGCGGCGTAGTGCCGGTTCCGTTCTTAGGTCACGTACTCGCAGGCCTCGCGCTCGCGCAGGGCGGCAGCGCCGCGCAGCAAGAGCGCTGGCTGCCGAAGCTCGCGAGCGGCGAGGCGCTCGGCGCGGTCGCATTCGGCGAGCTCGTACCCAGCGCCGAGGGGGCGAACCTAATCATCGCCGCGCGCGCCGATGGCACGCTCGCCGTGGTGGAAGCGAACGCCGCAGGCGTGACGATCGCTCCGCTCGCGAGCAACGACCGCAGCCGCCCGCTCGCGCGTGTCGCGATTCCGGCGAACGCGGGTGAAGTGCTGCCACAGGGCAATCTCGCGCGCTTGCGCGACGCCGCGCTCGTGCTGCTCGCTGCGGACGCGTTCGGCGCCGCGCATCGCCTGATCCGCATGTCGGTCGAGTACGCGAAGACGCGGCAGCAATTCGGCCAGCCGATCGCGCAGTTCCAGGCGCTGAAGCATCAGCTCGCGGACATGGCCGTCGAAGTGGACCCGGCACGCGGCCTCTGGTGGTACGCCGCCCACGCGTACGACCACGAGCCCGCGGATCGCGCCGCGCGCGCCGCGGCGCACGCGAAGGCGCACGTGACCGACCGCGCCCAACAAGCCGCGCGCGACGCCGTCGAGTGTCACGGCGGCATCGGCTTCACCTGGGAATGTGATGTGCAGCTCTGGTTCAAGCGCATCCTGTTCGATCGCCAGTGGCTGGGCACGCCGGAAGAGCACCGAGAGCGCATCGCACAGATGAGCGCGTGGTAGAGGAAGAGTCGCGATGGATCTCTCATTCGGACCGGAATACGAAACCCTTCGCCAGGCCGTCGAGGCATTCTGCCAGCGCACTTGGCCAGCCGCCGGCGGGACCGAACGCGAGCGCGGGATCGCGTGGCGCAAGCAGGCGCTTGCCGCAGGCTACTTGCATCGCACCGTGCCAAAGGCCTACGGCGGCGGCGGTCAGCAGCCGGACATCCTCGCCGAGACGGTGATTCGTCGCGCGTTCGAGGCCTCGGGGGTGCCCTACCGCGCGTCCGCGCAGGGGACGCACATGCTCGTGCCTACCTTGCTCGAGTGCGGCAGCGAAGAACAGCGCGAGGTTTACATCGCGAAGACGCTCAGCGGCGAGCTCAACTGGTGTCAGGGCTACAGCGAGCCCGGCTCGGGCAGCGACCTCGCGTCGCTGAAATCGAGCGCGCGACTCGATGGCGACCAGTGGGTGATCAACGGCCAGAAGATCTGGACGAGCAACGCCACCGTCGCCGACATGATGTTCGGGCTGTTCCGCACCGAAGCCAGCGCCGCCAAGCACGCGGGCATCTCGTACTTGTTACTGGACATGCGCGCGCCGGGCATCGACGTGCGCCCGCTGCGCATGATGCAGGGCGGTGAAGATTTCTGTGAGGTGTTCCTGAACGATGTGCGCGTGCCCGCGAAGAACATCGTCGGCAAGCGCGGCGAAGGCTGGAACGTGTCGCGCGCCACGTTGAAACACGAGCGCATGCTGATCGGCGACAGCGCCGGCGCTCAGATGATGTTCGCCGGGCTCGTCGAGCTCGCGAAGCGGACCCTGCGAAACGGCCTGCCCGCGACGCGCGACCCGCTCGTGCGCCAGCGCCTCGCCGAGATCGAGGGCTACCTCGCGGCGCAGGAGTACGCCTCGGCGCGCATGCTCAGCGCGATCGCGAAGAACCGCGATGCCAGCGTGCTGCCCGAGATGCTCACCGCGAAGCTCACCGCGACGAACATCGGGCAACGGATCGCCAAGCTCGCGATGGACCTGCTCGGCGAGCGCGGCCTCGGCGAGCCCGCCCCCGACGAGGCCGAGATGGGCATTCGCCGCTTCACCGATGGCCGCTGGGTCTCGCAGTACATGATGTCGCTCAGCACCGCGATCGCCGGCGGCGCGAGCAACATCCAGCGCAACATCATCGGCGAGCGACTGTTGGGACTCCCGCGCGATCAGCGGCCAGCGGGGCACTAATCAGTCCGTCGAAAGCAGCTCGAGCAAATTGCCGTCGCGGTCGCGGAAATAGATCGAGGAGCCGAGCGTGCCGTCCGCGGCGGGTCGCGGCACGGGGCCTTCCTCGATCTCGATACCGAAAGCCGCCAGATGCGCCTCGGCATCGCTGAGCGGCCCGCTCCAGCGGAAGCACAGATCGACCGCGCCCGGCGTCGGCGCCTGGGCGTGCGGCTTCGCGGGCGCAGCGGCCGAGTGCACGGACATGCGGTGCTCGCCCAGCTGGAGGATCACCACCGGGATCTTTCCCGCACGCCACTCGGCGAGGTACTTCGGGTTCGCGCCGAGCACGCGCGTGTACCACGAGACGGTCGATTCCACGTCACTCACCGTAATGGCCACGTGGTCGATTCCGCGGATCGGCAAGCCGCCCCCTGCTGCGAGAAGCGCGCAGACTAACTCGGCTGGGTGCGCGCCGCGCCGCGTGCGAGGGCGCGAGCCGACGGCGTCGTGCGCTGGCGGCGAATCGGCTTCAACGGCGATTGGCCGGCGGAGCTCGCGGCGGCCGCGCCTCTAAACCACCTGCTCCGCGAGCCGCCGCAGCCCGTCGATGGCTTCGCGCGTGCGCTTCCAGGGCGCGACGATCACGCGCGTCACGCCCGCCTCGCCAAAACGCGCGAGCTCGTCGCGCGTCGCGATCTCGGCCATTACGGTGATCTCGAACGGTTCGTTCCAGCGCTCGTGGCGGTCCCGCACCTGCGCGATCTTCGCGAGCGGCGCGCGCACGGATTCGAGCGTGTGATGCATGCCGATCCAGCCGTCGGCGTCGCGGGCAGCGCGCGTCAGCGCCGCCTCGCTCTCGCCGCCGACGTGAATGCGAGGCCAGGGCCGCTGCACTGGCTTCGGCTCGAAGGCGACGGGTGCGAACTCGTAGAACTCGCCGCGATGCTCGATCTCGCGCTCGGTCCAGAGCCGCTTGCACACCCCGAGCGCCTCATCGAGCCGTCGCCCGCGCGTGCGCGGATCGAGCCCCGCGGCGGTCCACTCCTCGCGTAGCCAGCCCGCGCCAACGCCGATTTCGCTGCGGCCGCCGGACACGACGTCGAGCGTCGCGATCGCACGCGCCGCCACGAACGGGTGGCGGATCCCCAACAAGTAGACGTTCGTACCGAGCCGGATGCGCGACGTCTTGCCCGCGAGAAAGCTCAGCCACGCGAACACGTCGTAGACCGGGGTGTGCGGCGCGATCGGCGGATGCGCGGGGCTCGGGAGCGCGGAGCCCTGCATCGCCGTCGGGAATACCAGGTGCTCCGGCATCCACGCCGATTCGAACCCGAGCCGCTCGGCTTCGAGTGTGACCTCGAGCTGCGCGGAGGAGTGCAAGACGCCTAGCCATACGCCGAGCTTCGGAAGCAGCTGCGACCTCCCTCGGCACCCGGCGACGCGAGCGTCGCGTGGCTTGCGTCGCCGCTAGTGAATGAAGCGGCGCGCGTTCTCGAGCGCGCGTTCGGCGCCCTCGACCAGATCGCGAAGCACTTCGCGCGCCGGGCGGATCGACGTGATCATGCCGATGCCCTGCCCTGCGAAGCCCGGCGCGATGTCGCCGCGCCCCTGCTTGAACGCCGCTGCTTGTACAGGCCCGCTCACCGCACCCTGATAAGGCATCGGCAGCGGCTCGAGACCGGCGTCCACCCACGCCTGCGTCCACTTCGACTTGATGTAGCGCGCGGGCTTGCCCGTCACGCTGCGCGTGATCGTCGTGCCCTCTTCCGTCGACTCGACGATCGCCTTCTTCTGGAACTCCTCGATGTTCGCCTCGTGGGTCGCGAGGAATGCGCTGCCGATCCACACGCCCTGGGCACCGAGCATGATCGCAGCCGCGACGCCGCGGCCATCGACGATGCCGCCTGCGCCGAGCACCGGGATGTCGCCCGCGGCGTCCACCACTTGCGGGATCAGCGCCATCGTGCCGACGGGGCTGTTATGGCCACCAGCGTCGTGGCCCTGCGCAACGATCACGTCGATGCCGCTGGCGGCGACCTTGCGCGCGTGACGAACCGCGCCGACGACGGCCATCACTTTCGTCCCGTTCGCATGCATCGCCTCCATCCACGGTGCCGGGTCGCCGAGGCCGGACGCGTAGACCGGAACCTTCTCGTCGATCACCACCTTCATTTGCGCTTCGAACAGGTCGTTGGTGAAGCCGCCGCGCAGCGCCGGGCGCTCGACTGCCTTCAGGCCCTCGCGCTCCATGAACTCGCGCGCGAATGCGAGGTACTCGGGCAGCAGTTCCTGCGGCGACTTCCCCTGCGGCGCGGGCTTGTTGTACGTGCCGCGCCGCACCGAGGCGGGCAACAGCGTGTCCACGCCGAACGGCTTGTCGGTGAGCTTGCGCGTGCGCGCGATCCACTCGCGCAGCTCGTCTGCGCTGCACGCCGCAGCGCCGAGCACGCCGAGACCGCCGGCGTTCGAGACCGCGGCCGCCAGCTCGGGGCCCGAGGCGCCGCCCATGCCGGCCAGCACGATCGGGACCTCGATGCCCAACAACTCGCAGATCGGAGACTTCAGCCTGCTCACTTCACTTCCTCGCGTCTGGACCGTCAGGGAATCACGCCGTCGGCGCGCAGCCGCGCTTGGCCGGCGTCGTCGATACCGAGCTCGCGCAGCACCTCGGCGGTGTGCTCGCCGTGAAGGGGCGGCATGCGCCGGACCTCCTGGGGCGTCTCGGAGAAGCGCGCGACGGGGCGCGCCGCACGGAACTTGCCTGCGGTCGGGTGATCCATCTCGAACCACGAGTCGTTATGGACGATCTGGGGGTCGACGAGCATCTCCTCGATCGAGTTCACGGGCCCGACCGGCACCTGCTCGGCTGCCATGCGCGCGATCAGCTCGCGCGTCGGCCACTTGCGAATCTCCTCGAGGATCATGCCGCCAATCCGATCTCGGTTCTCGGGATTCACGAGGCCGGCGCCGTTGAAGCGCTCGTCCGCGCACCACTCCGGGTGTGCCAGCGCGCGATACAGGCCGTGTCGCTCGGACTCCGAGGCCGTGAAGTAGATCAGATGTCCGTCCGCGGTCTCGTAGATCCGGTAGACCTCGTAGAGCACTGGCAGCTGTCGCTCCGCCTCGCCGACGAACGTGTGCTTCATCATGCCGTCGGGCCAGAAGAAGAAGAGTGACGCGTCGATCATCGGCACTTGAATGTGCTGACCCTGCGAGCCGCGCTCGCGCGCGAACAGCGCCGCCGTGATGGCTTGCGCCGCGGTCCACGAAGTCGACTTGTCGGCGATGATGTTCCGCACCAAGTCCGGAATCGGCACCTCGGGGTTCTTCTGGATCGCGACGTGGCCCGTAATGCCTTGGATGATCGGGTCGTAGACGCGGCGATCGCTGTAGGGGCCGCTCGGGCCATAACCGCTGACCGAGCAGTAGATCAGACGCGGGTTCAGCGCGTGCAGCTCTTCCCAGCCGAGCCCGAGCCGCTCCGCCGCGCCGGGGCGCCAGTTCTGCACGAACACGTCTGCCTCCGCGACCAGCTTCAGCAGCAGCGCGCGCCCGGCGTCCTTCGTGAGATCGAGCACGATGCAGCGCTTGCCGCGATTCACGTTGGTGAAGAAGGCGCTGAGCCCGCCGCGGTAGAACGGCCCGATGCGCATCAGATCGCCGTAGCCCGGCGGCTCGACCTTGATGACTTCGGCGCCCTGGTCCGCAAGAATCATTACGGCGAATGGGCCCGACACGATCTGTGAGCAGTCGACGATTTTTATGCCTGCGAGCGGTCCGGGCACGGGGCGCGTCCTCGAATGGCGCGCAGTCTATCCCGACTTCACCTGCCCTTCGCAGCGTCCCAGCGTGCCTCGATCACCGCGCGACCTTCTGCGGCACGTCGCTCCACGAGCCGCGCGCTACCTGTCACGCGGCACGTCGCGAACATCGCGAGAGCGCCCGCGCCGATCGATTCGATCCAGCGCTCGTGCCCCGCGAGTTCCTTCGGCAAAGCGCTGGCGCGAAGCTCGACGCTCCGCTCGGAAGTGCGCACCGAGCTCCACTCGCCGCAATCGCGAAACGTGATGCCGAGCCCACGCGGGATCAGCCGCACGAGCGCGCCCGGGTCGAGCCCGAGCAAGCGAACGCCGCCTTCGACGAAGCTGCGAAAGAGCGGGTTCGCGAATTGGTCCTGAACGCGCGCAGCTAGAAACTCGAGCGCGTTCGGCCAGCCGAACACGCGCTCGGAGGCCTCGACCCAGCGCACGTTCATCGCGACCGGGAGCCACGCGCTGCGATGCGCCTCCGAAATCGCCTGGAACAGCTCGGGGTCCGCGGCCCGCACCCGTTCGCCTTGGGCGCCGAGGCGCGCGAGCGAATCTGCGATGTCTCGCATGTAGCCGGCCTGTACGCGCGGATGACTCATTCCGGGGCCTCGCCCGCGATAGATCGGCGCCGCGCAGCGCTCGCTGAAGGGCGCGCCCCTCGCCCCGTATTCACCACTTCTCCCAGTGGATCACCTCGTCGACCGGCTTTCGCGCGACCGGCCCGAATGGGCGATCCGGGAAGCCGAGCGCGACGCAAACGCCGATCGTGAGGTCGCTCGGCAGGTTCAATGCCGCGCGCATCTCGGGCTCCGCCGCGAGCTGAAAAGTGGTGAACGTCGTGCCCAGCCCGAGCGAGCGCGCTGCAACGATTAGGTTCTGCGCGGCGGGATAGAGCGCGGCGTAGACCATCTGCTCGCTGCCCGCGCCGGGCGGATACACCTTGCGCCCGCACACGAACACCCAGACCGGCACCTGCTCGAAGTGCTGGAGCAGATGTTGCGCGCCGCCGAGCATGCGCTGCACCACACCGGGCGCGCTCGGCATGCTGCGCACCAGCGGCAGCATGCGCTCGCGCAATACCGGGCCGAGCCGCTGCTTGGTCGCGGGGTCGCGCACGATCACGAAGTCCCACCCCTGCGAATTGCCGGGGCTCGAGGCACGCGTCGCCGCGTAGATCACCCGCTCGATCAGCGCCTGCGGGACCGGGTCCGGCTTCAGGTATCGAATGGCGCGACACGTCTCCATCGCTTCGATTGCGTCCATTTCTTTCGAGCTCCGTTCGCCTGCGGCTCACTGCGCGCGGCCTGCGCCGCATGCGCGGCGCTGGGTCGCTTGCGGGTTACGACGGCCTGCGAGTTCGACCCCGCCTCGGAGGTTTCAGGATCGAGCCCCACACGTCGCGAGGCTTTGCCTTCGCGCGCACAGGTAGCGCGGCGCACTAGGATGCGCGCTTCGGACGGAGACAGGCGTGGGGAATCTCGACGGCAAGATCGCGATCGTGACTGGAGCGGCGCGCGGAGCGGGCGCGGCGATCGCGCGGCGCTTCGCGCTGGAGGGCGCGCGCGTGGTGCTCGGAGACGTGCGCCACGAGGCCGGTCGCGCGCTCGCGAAGGAACTCGGCGCGAGCGCGCGCTACTGCGAGCACGATGTCGCGAGCCGCGCGCAGTGGGATGCGATCGTCGCCGAGACGCTCGCAGCACACGGGCGCATCGACACGCTCGTCAACAACGCGGCAGTGCTGCACCTCGGCACGCTCGAACATACGAGCGAGGAAGTCCTCCAGCGCGTGCTCGCGGTGAACCTCGCAGGCCCCTATCTGGGGACACAAGCTGTGCTCGCGGCGATGAAGCGACAGCGCGGTGGCTCGATCGTGAACGTGAGCTCGATCGACGGGATGTTGGGGATGAACGGCGTGACGGCCTACGCAGCCTCGAAATGGGGGCTGCGCGGCCTCACCAAAAGCGCGGCGATGGAGCTCGGGCGCGACGGCATCCGCGTGAACTGCGTGTGCCCGGCAGGCGGGAACCCGGAGATGTACGGGCCCTGGGGCGCTCAGCTCAAAGCGCTGAGTGCAGAGACGCGGGCCTACTCGGAGAACCGCGGGATCCCGGGTGAAGCGCCGCTCGATGCGATCGCTCAGGCCTGCGCGTTTCTCGCTTCGGATGCGAGCCTGCACGTGACCGGGGCGGACCTGCCGGTGGATGGCGGCGCGAGCGCAGGCAGGTTCATCCCGGGCTTCAACACGCTCTAGCCCCTAACGCTCGACGCGCCGTGCGCCCGCGAGATCGAAGTAGGCGCGCAGCTTCTTGAAGCGGCCGGACTCGTCGACTTCGACGACGTCGATCACATCGATCTCGACGAGGCCCCCGTCGCGCGGGATCAATGCCCGCATCGGCGCCGCCGCCTCGCGCCCCGCGACGCACACGGCGCCGCTGATTTCGACGCGTTCGGCCAGCTCGTTCGCGACGTAGAACGCTCGGATCGCGTCGATGCCGCGGTGTACGGGCCCGCCGACGGGGATTTCAGCGGTGGCATCGGGGGCGTAGAGCGCCACGATTCCCGCTTTGTCGCCGGCCGTAATGCATGCGGCGTAGCGCTCGAGCAACGCCACGATCTGTTGCGGCTGAATGTTCGTCCTCACACGTAGAACTGCGCGGCCCAGCGGCGAAACTCTGCGATTGGGCCGTCGCCCTCCGCGAGTGCCGGCTGCGCGCGAAATTTCTTGTGCTCCCAGATCGGAAAGTCCTGCGTCGCAACCACTGCGTGCTCGTCCATGTAGGCGCGCAGCTCGCGCGCGAGCGTCTCGGCGTCGGCGCCGCCGCGCTTCGCGATCACGCCCATCCGCATGTGCGTCGTCTCCGCATCGATGGGTGTTAGGCCCGTAGCGACCACGGTGCGGAAGCGCCCGGTCTGGCGCAAGAAGTTGTAGCCGAGCCCCCAGTTTTCCGCGCGCATCACGAGCTCGTCGTGCGCGCCGCGGAGGGTCGAGACGCCTTTGCTCGCACCGACCGTCCAGCGGTACACGTGCGGCGCGAAGCTCGCTTCGCGCTCGTCCGGCATCGTCGTCTGGTGAACGGTCGCGAAGTGCGGCCAGTCCACGCCGTTCTCCGCCATTTCCTGCGGATGCGTCTTCACCGTCCACTCGTACCGCAGCCAAGGCGTGAGCCAATCCTCGTCGTGCCACTCCGGCAGATCGGGAATCTCCCAGCTCGGGGCGCGCTGCTGCGCGTCGTGCCACACGAAAATCATGCCGTTGCGCTCGCGCGTCGGGAACGACTCGGCGCGCGCCGCCGCGGGGATGCGCTTCGTGTAAGGAATTTCCGCGCACGCGCCCTGCCCGTCCCAGCGCCAGCCGTGGAACGGACACCGAAGGGTGTCACCCACCACCAAGCCGCCCTCACCGAGATGCGCGCCGAGATGCGGGCAATAGGCGTCGAGCACGTGCACGCCACCGCTTTCGCCGCGAAATGCGACGAGCTCGCGCGCGAGGTACCGCATGCGCTTCACGGCGCCGCGTGCGAGATCCTCGGAGTACGCGAGCAGGAACCAGCCATTCGGAATGCCGAAAGGGAAGCGGGGCAACGCGTCGACTCCGTCTAGCGCTGGAGGGTTGAGGGTCAAAACATCGCGACGGGGTTCACCGGGCTGCCGGTGCCGCGCTCGACGCGCAACGGCGCAACGGTCGTCAGGAATTCCCAGCGTTGCTCGCGCGCGCACACCGCCATCAAGCGATCGAGGCGCAAGTTGTCGAGCAGGTGCACGCCCATCGAGACGAGCGTGCATTGGTGGACGGGGATGGGCCAGCTCGGGATGCCGAGGCCGGGTAGCGCGTCGGAGATTCCATCGCAGCCCAGTACTGCGATGTCGCGCTCGCGCAGCCATGGGATGCACTCGGCGTGCAGGCCTGCCACGCCCTCGTGTTGGGCGCTCCACGGTCCGAGCTTTTCCTTGCGCGCATCGCGGCCGGTCGCGACGAGGAGGATGTCGCCACTCTCGACGCGTACGTTCTGCGCTTGCTCCGCCGCGGCCAGCTCCTCAGGCGCGATCGTCTCCCCGAGCTCGAGCCAGGGCACACCGCGCAGCCGCGGGATGTCGAGCAGCACGCCGCGCGAGACGATGCCTTCCTTCGCGGCTTGGATGCTATTGCGCAGCGCGCCGATCGACTTCACGTCGCTCATTGGGAAACCGTTGTACATCTGTCCATTCACCGCGACGTGGCAGAGCGCGTCGATGTGCGTGACGGCCATGCCGTGAAACGCGACGCCGACGAAATCCATCGCCGTCTCGAGGCCCGCGACACCGTGGGCCTCGGGCCCGCACGCGTCGCCCGCCACCACCATCATGTGCAGCGCCGGCGTCGGATTCTCCGCCGACGGGGTCACCGGCAGCTCGCGCGCGAGGCTCACGACTTCGCCGCTCCGCACGAGCTTCGCCGCTGCGAGCCGCTTTGCAGGTGTGATCAGGTTGAGCGCGCCCGCCTGATCTTCCTTCCCCCAGCGCCCCCAGCTCTTCACCGACTCGAAGATCTGCTGCATGCGCGCTTCGCTGACCGGCTTCGGCATCGCTCTCCCCTCGCGAACTGAGCCATGATGCTGCGACGAGGAGCCCCGAGCCATGGCGAAGAAGAAGAAGAAGCGCGAGAGGGTCAAGCGAGCCAAGAATTCCCCCAAGCGCGGCGCCGCTAAGCCGCGGAACGCGGGCACCAGAACCTCCGCCTCCGCGACGAAGGGAACCGCGGCAGTACCCCGCAAGCGATCCGAGCGAGCGAAGCTCGCTCAGGTCGCGCGCAGCGGGCGGAACGCGAGCGAAGCCCACGAAAGGCCCTGGGGAATCGAGTCGATCTTCCACTTCACCGTGAACGCCACGAACTTCGAGCGCTCGCTCGCGTTCTATCAGGCGATCGGCTTCACGCTGCTGCGCGACAACCGCGACGTGATCTGGCCCGACTACGTGGCGGGCAACTTCGGCATGACGAAGGCCCAGGGCCGCGGCGCGCTGCTTGCGATCGACGCGGGCCCGCTGCACACGCGTCTCGACCTGATCGAGTGGCTCGAGCCCAGGCTCGAGCCAGCGCCCAACAAGCCCTGGAGCGAGCGCGTGCCGCGCATCATCGCGCTGCGCACGCGCAACGTGCTCGCAGCCTACGCAGAGCTGAGTGCGAAGGGCATCGCGTTCCACACCCCGCCGCGCAGCATGGATCCGAACAGCGGCATCGTCGCCGTGATGTGCTGCCGCGATCCCGACGGCCTGATGGTCGAATTCATCGAGTACCAACCCGGCGTGCTCGGAAGCAAGATCACGCATCTCGCGAAGCGCACGAGCTGAGCCCGAGCGGCCGCGCTGCCGCTCGGGTCGACTCAGCGCCCGCGAGTCAGCATCTCCGCGAGCTTCACCGCGTCCGTCGTCGCGAGGCCCTTGCCCTCGAGCTGTCGATCCACCGCGAGCGCCGCGAGGCCGTGCATGGGCGCCCAGGCGCTGAGCGCTAGCAACGCGGCCTGTCCGGTATCGAGCGAGCGGCCCGCGTTCGCGCCGCGAATCCCGGCCAATAACACGTCGTACGCCGCGGCCTCGGCCGGGCTCGCTTCGCCGCCCCCGCCGCCGATCGCGGGATGAAACCTCGTGCGCAAACGGCCGGGATTCGCGACCGCGAACTCGACGTAGGCAACGCCACTCCGGCGCAGCGCGTCAGCGGCGTCGATCGCTCCCCCAATCGCCGCGAGCATGTGCGCGCGCAGCGCCTC
>JANNKN010000534.1:0-1831 GCA_031396315.1 Deltaproteobacteria bacterium | reverse complement strand
GGGCCGCCGGCCTGCGGCGGCCATCTGTTCCTCCTCGGCCGGCGCCCCCCGGAGCCATCCGCGGGCAAGCATTCTGCGGTTAGGTCCGAAGCGAAGGCAGCGAGGGAAAGGGAAGCCTCGGCGCGCGCAGCAAGGTTGGTCGCGCTTCTGTGAGTCGCGAGATGCGAGGCGGTCGGAAGGATCGCGGCAAAGGAATGATCGGCAGATGAACCTGATGATGCTGCTCGAGATGGCTGCGCAGGGGATGGGGGAGCGCGAGGCGGTCGTGTGCGATGGCGATCGCTTCACGAGCGCACAGCTGTACGCGGCGGCGGGGCGAATTTCGCGGCGGATTCGCGCGTCGGGCGCGGCGCATCTCTCGCTGCTCGATGTCTCGAGTCCCGCGGTGCCGCTCTCCCTGTTTGCGGCGGCGTGGGCGGGCGTACCGTTCGTGCCGCTCAACTACCGGCTGACGGGCACCGAGCTCGACGCGCTGATCGAGCGCGTGAAGCCGGTGCTGCTGATCGCAGGCGACGATCGCGCGGAGGCGCTGCGCGGCCGCGAGGGCGTGCAGGTGATGACGCGCAACGAGTTGCTCGCAGAGGTGCGCGCAGCGCAGAGCGACGTTCCCGACGCCGATTGGTCGGTGGAACCCGAGGACATCGCGATCCTGCTCTTCACGAGCGGCACCACCGGCACGCCGAAGGCCGCGGTGCTGCGTCACAAGCACCTCGTTTCGTACATCCTCGGCTCGGTCGAATTCATGGGCGCGGCCGAGACGGATGCTGCGCTGATGTCGGTGCCGCCGTATCACATCGCCGGCATGGCCGCGGTGCTCTCGTCGATCTACTCGGGCCGCAAGATCGTTCAGCTGCCCGCGTTTACTCCGGGCGAGTGGCTCGCACTCGCGGAGAAGGAAGGCATTACGAACGCATTCGTCGTGCCGACCATGCTCGGGCGCATCGTCGATGAGATGGAGGCGAAGGGCATCGCAGCGCCGAGCGCGCTGCGCGCCCTCGCTTACGGCGGCGGCAAGATGCCGCTGCCCGTGATCGAGCGCGCGATGAACTTGTTCCCAGCGACGACGGATTTTACGAATGCTTATGGCCTCACTGAGACGAGCTCCACCGTCGCGGTGTTGAGCCCCGACGACCACCGCATCGCCGCGTTCAGCGACGAGCCGCTCGTGAAGAAGCGCCTGGCCTCGGTGGGCAGGCCGTTGCCGTCGGTCGAAGTGCAAGTGCGCGATCCCGAGGGCTGCGTGCTCGGCCCGAACGAGCGCGGCGAGATTTATGTGCGCGGCGAGCAAGTCGCGGGTGAGTACGTCGGCCGCGGCAGCCAGCTGATCGACGGTGGCTGGTTCCCGACCCGCGACGGCGGCTACCTCGACGATGACGGCTACCTGTTCCTCGAAGGCCGCACCGACGATGTGATCGTGCGCGGCGGCGAGAACATGTCGCCGGGCGAAATCGAGGACGTGCTGATGGCACATCCCGCCATCGCCGATGCAGCGGCGGTCGGTATACCCTCAGTCGAGTGGGGCGAAGCGGTGGGCATCGCGATTGTTGCCCAGCCCGGCGAGACACTGCCAAGCGACGATGAATTGCGCGCGCTGATCAGGAATCGCCTGCGCTCCTCACGCGTACCCGAGCGCATCGCGAGACTGGATGCGTTGCCCTACAACGAAATGGGCAAGTTGTTGCGACGCGAGGTTCGCGCCTTGCTGCGCAGCTAGTGCATGCTGCACCCAAGATTCCGCTCGCACGGTGCGCCGATGAAGCACTCGGCAAGTTAGCGAACGCGACGGACTCGACCACCATCGCTGGTCTCGACGGTACCACCCTGCTCGGTG
>JANNKN010000510.1:0-14840 GCA_031396315.1 Deltaproteobacteria bacterium | reverse complement strand
CATCGCACTCGCACCCCACGGCGACGCATTCGCACTCGCGCAGACGCGCGGGCGCCAGGAGCGCATCGTGTGGGCGGAGCTCGCCTGTGAGCGAGCTGTGAGCGCGAAGCCGATGGAGCGAGCCGGCGCAGCGCCTTAGCGGGCGCCGCGCTCGCTCGCGTCACCTCAGGACTTCGCGCCCTTTTCCGCTCGGTACTTCGCCCAGCGCTTCTTGGCGGCGCGGGAAATGGCCGCGCGCGCAGCGGCGCTCATGTTACGGCGCTTCTTCACCTTGCCGGGCGACGATCCGCCGCCGCTCACGAGCCCACCCAAGCTCGAGAGTCGCTGCTGCACTTCCCCGAGCTCGCGAGCGAGCCGGGCTTCCTCGGTCTTCAGGTCTCGCATCGCTCGCGCGAGCGACGACTTCCAGGTCATCGGGACACCTCCATGCAAGGAACCTTGCATGGGGAGGGTGGCCCTGTCGAGTGCGCAAGCGCGGGTCGAGGCTCGCAATCCACGTAGCTATCCTGGCGGGTATGGCGACGGTTCGACACATCCAGAGCGCGCTGCAAGGCCATTCGCCGCTGCTGCTCGACGGCAACTCGCGCGCGGCGGTCGCGATGGTGCTGCGCGAACGCGAGCTAGGGCCGGAGGTGCTGCTGATCGAGCGCTCCACGAAGGCAGACGACCCGTGGAGTGGGCACATGGCCTTCCCGGGCGGCCGGCTCGATCCCGGCGAAACCGTCGAGCAGGCCGCGCGCCGCGAGACGCACGAGGAAGTCGGCCTCTCGCTGCACGACGCCGAGCCGCTCGGCCGACTCGACGACCTAACAGGTCGCCGCGCCGGCGCATCCATGGGCCTGATCATCTCCGCCTTCGTCTTCCAGCACCACGGCGAGACGCCGCTGGTGGTTCAGGAAGCCGAGGTCGCCGAGGCGCTCTGGGTGCCGATCTCCCACCTCTCCGCGCCCGACCGCCACATCCACAAGCCGTTCCATGGCACCGGCGGCATGGCGTTCCCCGGCATCGTCGTCGGCAACCCGGACCGCCACATCGTCTGGGGCCTGACGTACCGCTTCATCGAGGTGTTCCACCGCGCGGTCGGGCGTCCCTTCCCCAACCGATGGGGCGCGATCGAGGGCTTGGTGAAGTGATCGTGCGGCCAGGCGCCTACGCCGGCATCACCGCCAGGTCGAGCACCAAGCGATCTGCTTCCTTGTCGAGTGCCTCGCGCAGCGCGCGGAGGTCGCAGGCGTCGGGCACTTCGGCCTTGAGGTCGAGCTCGTAGTTGGGCGCGCCGCCGGGGCCGGGCTTCGAGCGCGTCGCGAGCTCGACGATGTTCACGCCGTGTTCGGCGAGCACGCCGCAGATCGAGGCGACGATGCCGGCCTTGTCTTCGCCCGCGGCCTCGATGCGGTAGAGGCGTGTGCCGGGTGCGGGCACGGCGGGGCGCGGGCCGGCCTCGAGGTGCCGTAACAAGATCGTGAGCCCGTGCTCGCGCTCGAGTCGCTTGGCGCCGACGGCGAGCGAGTCCGCGCTGCTCGCGGCGCTCGACGAGCAGAGCAGGATCACCGCGAAGTCGCTGCCGAGGATCGTCATGCGCGAATCCTCGAGGTTCGCGTCGGAGTCGAGCACGAGCCGCGCGAGTTCGGAGACGAGGCCGGGGCGATCGCGACCGATCGCGGAGAGGATGAACCAGCGGCGCATGGGTGGGACCTCCGAGGCGAGGCGTGCAGGCTACCGCTCTCGCGCGGTTCGCGGCTCGCCACGCTCGTGCCCCGCACACGCGCGCACGGGCAGCGGCGGATACTTGGGGAAGCGCGCGTCGTCGTCTGCGCGCGCGCAGCGCCAGAACGAACTCCCGCGCGCGCTGTGTTGGGTGCGCGCATGCAGGCACGCCGCGCACAGGCCAACCCGAGGATCGAGGGCGCCGCTACTCGTCATGTCCCGAAGCTCTCCCGATGGCGCGAGCTCACACGCAATGCCCTCGAAACCCGAAGCAAAGTAACGCTCTGCCGCGCGTCCCCCCGCTGACTCGCGTCGCCGCGCGCGTCTAGAATGCGCGCCCGTGCCCGCCGACGACCCCGCACCCGAGCTCACGCAACGCATCGCGCGCGTGCTCGCGCTCGCCGAGGCGTGGCTCGCTCCGCGCGTCGCGCAAGCGCCGCACGCCGAGGTTTTCGCGCGCCATCTCGCATTCCGCTGGGAGAGCGCGCGCGACGGGCGGGCGGGGCGGCTGGTCGCGATCCCCGACCCCGCGCTGCACGATCTCGAAGATCTGCTCGGCGTCGAGCGCGCGCTCGCGACGCTGGTCCGTAACACCGAGCAGTTCGTCGCCGGGCTGCCGTCGAATCACGTCTTGCTCTACGGCGAACGCGGCACCGGGAAATCCTCGGCTGTGCGCGGCCTGCTCGGCCGCTTCGCCGCGCGCGGCCTGCGCATCGTCGAAGTGCACAAGTCCGATCTGCTGCATCTGCCCGACGTGCTCGCGGCGTTGCGGGGCGCGCCGTACCGCTTCCTGCTGTTCTCCGACGATCTATCGTTCGACGAGGGCGAGAGCGGCTACCGCGAGCTGAAGGCCGCGCTCGAAGGCAGCCTCGAGGCGCCGCCCGAGAACGTGCGCATCATCGCGACCAGCAATCGCCGGCACCTGCTCCCGGAGAAGCGCTCGGAGAACCAGCAGGTGCGCGTGGACGAGGACGGCGAGCTGCGGCTCGGCGAAGCGATCGACGAGAAGCTCGCGCTCTCGGATCGCTTCGGGCTCGTGCTCGGCTTCTTCGGCTTCGACCAGGAGACGTACCTGCGGATCGTCGCGCACCTCGCGCGCAAGGCGGGGGCCCCGTTCGACGAGTTCGTGCGCGCCGACGCGTTGCGTTGGGCGCTCGACCGCTCCTCGCGTTCGGGCCGCACCGCGCGCCAGTTCGTCGCCGATCTTGCGGGCCGGCTCGCGCTCGAGAAGGCGCGATGAGCGCGCAGGCGCAGCGCGCGCTGGCGCTGCTCGCGCTGGCGCTCGCGTTTGCGACTGCAGCGCACGCGCTGCGGCTCGAGCCCGAGGCCGCGCGCGAGATCGCGACCGAGATCGAGACGCGCGCGCCGGAGGCGACCGCGTTCAGCGAGGAGCACGTGGCGGGAGCTTCCGTCGCCGGGGTCGAGACCGCCGCACCCGAGGCGCCCGCTGCGGAGCCCGAGCCCGCAGAGCCCAGCGAGCCGAGCGACCCCGACGCTGAGCTCGCCTCGATCGACGACAGCTGGCTCGACGAAGAGATGGGCCCCGACCCCGCGGAGCGCGATCACACGCCGCGCTGGAATCGCCGCGTCTTCCGCTTCAACGAGAGCTTCCTGCGCTGGGTGATTCGCCCGATCTCGCGGGGTTATCAGGCGATCACGCCGAAGTTCGCGCGCGAGATGCTGAACCGCGGCTTCGACAACCTCGAGGGTCCGGTGATCTTCGCCAACGACGTGATGCAGGCGGATCCCTGTCGCGCGGGCCGCACGCTCGGGCGCTTCCTGCTCAACTCGACCGCCGGCATCGCGGGCCTGTTCGACGTCGCGACCGAGATGGGCATCCCGCGCCACGACACCGATTTCGGCGAGACGCTCGGCCGCTACGGCGTGCGCAGCGGCTCGTTCTTCATGCTGCCGGTGTTAGGTCCGTCGACCGCACGCGACACTTTTGGCGAGATCGTCGACACCGCCCTTCGCCCCGAAGTCTGGCTGCTCGGCGGCTTCCCGCGCCTCGCCGTGACCGGCAGCGACGGCCTCGCCACCTACGACATCCAGGTCGAACGCCTCGACGCGCTGCGCGAGACCTCGGTGGATTTCTACGCCGCACTGCGCAGCGCCTACATGATGGATCGCGACGCGCGCATCGAGGATCTCCGAAAAGCCGGCCGCTGCGGGCTGCGCCGAAAGCAAGCCCCGTAGTCCATCCCGTGCTCTGCGCGGCGAGCGGATTCGCCCGACTGGCAAGGCGCGCAAGCCCGAGCGTCTTCGCGAGGGCGGGAGCGCGGAGCGGTCGTACGCGGCGCTTCGCCGCGCACAGCGAAGCCGTACTTCCCGTACGGCGAGCGCCGCGCAACGCCGCCAGGCGGGCGAAGACGCCGCCACCGCTACTTGGAGTGGCTCGCGGGGACGAGGCTGCGCGTCTGGAGCGTCGTCACGAGCTTCTCGAAGCCGTCGCGCTCGAGCACCGAGGTGTACTCGCTGCGGCGCAATGCGAGCTCGCTGACGGTGCCGTTCAGGAAGATGTCCATCACGCGCCAGCCCCCCGCCACCGGGCGCAGTCGGTAATCGATCGCGACCGGCGCGTCGTTCGCGCGAACCAGCTGCGTGCGCACGAGCGCGGTGCCGCCAGGGGCGGCCTGCACGGCTCCGAGCTCGAAGATGAGGCCGGTGTTCTCATCGAACTGCTCGGCATAGGTCTTCACGGTGAGGCCCGAAAACGCCTCGATCCAGCGCTTCTGATCCGTTGCCGACATCGCCCGCCAGTGGCGGCCGAGCGCCTTCGCGGCCATCAGCGGTAGGTCGAACGTCTTGCTCACGACGGGCGCCAGCTGTTTGCGCCGCGCCTCGAAGTCGAGCGTGTCGCCTGCCTTCATCGAGGCATCGAGCGCTGCGTAGAAGCTCGCGACGGGCGCCTTCGCGGTCTCGAGCGACGGCTTCGCCGTTGCGCCCGGATCGGCGAACGCCCGAGCAGCGACGAGCGAGCAAAGCAGGAGCAGCAGGCACAGCAAGCGGTTCATGAGTGCGCACCTTAGCGGGGTGAGGTCGAGGTACCGCTCGGACGCGGCGCGCGCGCGGAAAATTCTCGCGGCGACCGCGTGAGCGCAGTCACTCGCCCAACACGAACGCGCACACCGCCCGGTTGAAGCCGTCCGGGTTGTCCGTCATCACCGAGTGCGCGGCCTGAGGAACGATCGCGAGCGTGCCCCTCGCGAGCACGTCATCGACCATCTTGTCCGCGACGTCGGGCGACATCACGTCGCTCGCCGCACCGCGCACCACGAGCGTCGGGCACGGAATCTTCGCGAGCGCCTCCCACAGCCCCTTCGCCACCTCTTGCTCGCGCGCGAACGCTTCGGCCTCCGTCTGCGGGCGGCCCGCGTGAAACTTCGGATCGAGCTTGCGCTCCCAGCGCCCGTCCGCGCGCTGCTTCAGCTCGTACTTCGCCATGCGCGCGAGCGCGTCCGGCCGCCCGGCCGGGAAGTTGTGTGCGAGCACCCGCTGATACTCGGCGACCGACGCGACCGAGCCGTCCCCGCGTGCCTCGGCTTCCTGGCGGATGCGCGAGGTGCCGCGCACGTCGAACTCGGGCGCGCTGTCCACGATCACGAGGCCCGCCATGCGTTCGGGGTGCTTGCCCGCGAAGAACATTGCCGTGCGCCCGCCGAGCGAGTGGCCGACGAGCACGAGCCGCTCGATGCCGAGCGCCGCAGTGACGGCTTCGAGATCCGCGACGAGGTACGCGTAGTCGTAACGGAGCTCGGCGTCGTGGGCGGAATCGCCGTGGCCGCGCTGGTCGATCGCGATCACGCGGTAGTGCGCGGCGACGAGCGGCGCAAAATCGTCCCAGATGTGCCCTTCGTTGCCGAAGCCGTGCACGAGCACGAGCGGAACGCCCTCGCTGCTCCACTCGAGGCAGTGAATCGCGTTGCCGTGAGCACCTTTTACGAAGAAGTCGCGCGCTTGCATGCGCGCACATTACCCCGCGCGCGTTTCAGTTTGCAGCGCTCCCCAGCGACGCATGTGGATGCGCGATTGCACGTTGATTTCAGGCTCAATTCACGCACGAACCGACTCGAACGCCCTGCTAGCTTGGCGCCGCCTTTCGTGGAGGAGAACGCATGCCCGCCATCGAGACGACCCCGGAGCTGGTTCGTGGCACGTATGAGGCCGTCGAGCGCAATCTCGCGATCGTGCGCAGGCGCCTCGGTCGCCCGCTCACGTACGCGGAGAAGGTGATGCTCGGGCATCTTGCGCATCCGGAGAAGCAGGAACTCGAAGCCGGCAAGTCGTACCTCGAACTGCGGCCCGATCGCGTGGCGATGCAGGACGCGACGGCGCAGATGGCGATCCTGCAGTTCATCTCCTCGGGCCGCGAAGAGACGGCGGTGCCGAGCACGGTGCACTGCGACCACTTGATCCAGGCGCATCAAGGCGCAGCCAAAGACATGGCCACCTCGAACGTCACGAACCGCGAGGTGTTCGATTTTCTGCGCACGGCTTCGGCGCGCTACGGCATCGGCTTCTGGGGCCCCGGCGCGGGCATCATCCATCAGGTCGTGCTCGAGAAGTACGCCTATCCGGGCGGCATGATGATCGGCACCGATTCGCACACGCCGAACGCGGGCGGGCTCGGCATGTTCGCGTGCGGCGTCGGCGGTGCGGATGCAGTGGACGTAATGGCCGGCTTCCCGTGGGAGGTGCTCTACCCGCGACTTGTTGGGGTGCGCCTCACCGGCAGCCTCTCCGGCTGGGCCGCGCCGAAGGACGTGATTCTGAAGGTGTGCTCGCTGCTCACCGTGAAGGGCGGCACGAATCGCGTGGTCGAGTACTTCGGCCCGGGCACGCTGTCACTTTCCTGTACGGGCAAGGGCACGATCACGAACATGGGCGCCGAGCTCGGTGCGACCACCTCGATCTTCCCGTACGACGAGCGCATGGCGATCTACCTCAAATCGACGGGCCGCGAAGAGCTCGCCGATCTCGCGACGCGAAACGCGCAGCTGCTCGCATCCGATCCCGAGGTCGAGCGCAGCCCTGAGAAGTACTACGACGAGATCGTCGAGATCGATCTCTCGAGGCTCGAGCCGCACATCGTCGGCCCGCACACGCCGGATCTCGCGCGCGCCATCTCGAAAATGGGCGCCGACGTCGCGAAGAACGATTATCCCGCGAAGCTCTCCTCGGCGCTGATCGGCAGCTGCACGAATTCGTCGTACGAAGATCTCTCGCGCGCCGCCGACGTCGCGCGCCAAGCCGCGGCCAAGGGCGTGAAGGCGAAGTGCACGCTCTGGGTGTCGCCTGGCTCGGAGCAGATTCACCAGACGATCAAGCGCGACGGGCAGATGACGGAGCTCGAGGCGATCGGCGCGCTCGTGCTCGCGAACGCCTGCGGCCCGTGCATCGGACAGTGGAAACGCGACGACGTGAGCAAGGGTGAAGCGAACTCGATTCTGACTTCGTTCAACCGCAACTTCCCGGCGCGCAATGACTCGAACCCGAGCACGCTCGCGTTCATCGCCAGCCCCGAGACGGTGATCGCGTATGCGCTTGCCGGCACGCTCGCCTTCGATCCGCAGAAGGACGAGCTCACGGCGGCCGACGGTTCGCGCTTCAAGTTGAAGGCGCCGGCGCCCGCCCCCGAGATTCCTTCGCGCGGCTTCGTGATGAGCTTCGAGGGGTATCAGGCGCCGCCCGCAAACCGGTCGGGCGTGCCGATCGCCGTCGCGAAGGATTCCGAGCGCCTCGCACTGCTCGAGCCGTTCGCGCCGTGGGGCGGCAAGGATCTCGCGGACATGCCCGTGCTGATGAAGGCGAAGGGCAAGTGCACGACGGATCACATCTCGGCGGCCGGCCCGTGGCTGCGCTTCCGCGGGCACCTCGACCGCATCAGCGACAACATGTTCATCGGCGCGATCAACGCCTTCAACGGCAAGACGGGCGAGGGCGTGAACGTCCTCACCGGCGAGATCGCGGCGTACCCGAAGGTGGCGCGCGACTACAAGGCGCGTGGCCTCGCGTGGATCGCGATCGGCGACGAGAACTACGGCGAGGGCTCCTCCCGCGAGCACGCGGCGATGGAGCCGCGCCACCTCGGCGCGGGCGCGGTGCTCGTCCGCAGCTTCGCGCGCATCCACGAGACCAATCTCAAGAAGCAGGGCCTGCTCCCGCTCACGTTCGCGAACCCCGCGGACTACGAGAAGATCCAGGAACGCGACCGCATCTCGATCAGCGGGCTCGCGACCTTCGCGCCAGGCGTCCCGTTGAAGGTGACGGTGAAGCACGCGGACGGAAGCACGGCATCCTTCGACGCGAAGCACACGTTCTCCACCGAGCAGATTGCGTGGTACAAAGCGGGCTCGGCGCTGAACATTCTCCGCAAGGGGAAGTGAGACAGAGTCTCCCTGCGCCGTGGAGGCGCTCGCGCTTTGTCTCGAACTCTGTTGGTGGTGAACCCCGCGAGCCGCGCAGGCGCGACCGAGCGTGGCTTCGCCCGCATCGAGCGCGGATTGCGCGAGGCGTTAGGGAGCTACGACCTCGCGTGGACGAAGGCCCCGCGTGACGCCGTGCGGATCGCGCGCGAGGCGGCGACCGCGGGCTACGAGCGGCTGCTGGTCGGCGGCGGTGACGGCACCGCCAGCGAGATCGCGACGGGGTTGCTCGCTGCGGGGCGCGCCGAGGGCGTGACGCTCGGCTTCCTGCCGCTCGGCACGGGCGGCGACCTGCTGCGCACGCTCGGCGTGCCGCGTTCGCTCGGAGGCGCGCTCGAGATCCTGCGTGAAGGCAAGACGCGCGAGATCGACGCGGGCCGGCTCCGCTACACGGACGACTCGGGCCAACGCGCAGAGAGCTATTTCGTGAACGAGGCGAGCGCCGGCCTCGCGGGCCTGGTCGCGCAGCTCGTGACGCGCGCGACGAAGTCGCTCGGCGCTCGAGGCAGCTTCTTGTTGGGGACGCTGCGCGGCCTCGCGCAATACGAGCCGCTCGCAGCCCGCGTACGCGTCGACGGTGTTCTCGCGCACGAAGGCCCGCTCGTGCTGGCTACGGCTTCGAACGGGCGCTACTTCGGCGGCGGCATGTTCGTCGCGCCCAACGCTTCGCTCGATGACGGGCTGTTTCACGCCGTGATCATTCCGGGCATGAGCACGCCCGAGCTGCTCGCGCGGCTGCCGTCGCTGTACGCGGGCAGGCACCTGTCCGCGCCCGGCGTGCGCGAACTGCGCGGGCGCGTCGTCGAGCTCGAGGCGCTCGCTGCGCCGCAGCGCTTCGAGTGCGACGGCGAGCCGCTCGGCACGTCGCCGCTCTCCGCTGAGGTCGTGCCGCGCGCGCTGCGCGTGATCGCGCCGGAGCCGAAGTGAGCGTCGACGTGCTGCCCGACGAGCCGCTGTTCGCCTTCATCCGCGAAGCTTGCGCCGAGGTCGCGCGGCGCTCGCGTTTCGTGAAGATCGAGAGCGGCGAGCTCGAGCGCTTCGCCGTGATGCTTTCGGGAACGCGCCCGACGCCGCCGTCGCTCGACCCCGCGCATCTCGCGTTCCCCGCCGAGGCCACGACCGTCGCGTTCGCGCTCACGCTCAACGCGATCAACTTCGGCTCGGGTTACTTCCCGCATCTCCAGAAGAACGGCGAGCTCTCGGGCTACCGAACGATCGCGACCGCGTTGCGGAAGCGCTTCGAGCGCGAGGGCGCCTTCTCGGCGCCAGAGCTCGAGCGCATGACTCGCAGCGATTGCGCACGACTCTTCGGCCAAGGGGAAGAGGGCCCGGCCGGCGAGCTGATGGGCCTGTTTGCCCGCGGCTGGAACGAGCTCGGGCATTGGCTCACGAGCGCTCACGGCGGCGCGTTCGAGGGGCCGGTGAGGGAAGCGCGCGGGAGCGCCGAGCGGCTCACGCGCCTGCTCGCGCGGCTGCCGATGTATCAGGACGTCGCGACTTATCAGGGCTTCCGCGTGCCGTTCCTGAAGCGGGCCCAAATCACCTGCGCCGATCTCGGGACGGCGCTGCGGGGCCGTGGCCTCGGACACTTCGACGATCTCGGGAAGCTCACCATCTTCGCCGACAACCTGGTGCCGCATACGCTGCGCATGCTCGGCGTGCTTTCCTACGACCACATGCTCCTGCAGCGCATCGAGCGCGAGGAGGAGCTCGCGAGCGGCAGCGAGGACGAGGTCGAGATTCGCGCGTGCGCGCTACATGCGGTCGAGCTGCTCTCTGCTGCCTGTGCGCGGCGTGGCTATGCGATCGCGCCGCACAAGCTCGATCTGCTGCTGTGGTCGCGCGGCCAGAGCCCCGCGATCAAGGCGCAGCCCCGCCACCGGACGCGCTGCACGTTCTACTAGGGGCGCATTCGTTAGAGAGCGCGCGCCTCGCTCGCTGAACTTGCCTATCGTGCGCGCTCTAAAAAGGGGTCACGCGATGGCGGCGAAGAGCAAGCACAAGAAGGCGAGCGCGAAGGCGGTTGCGAAGAAGCCGATGGCGAAGAAGGCGGCCGCGAAATCTGCGCCGCCCAAGGCGAGGCGCGAAGAGATTTCGTCGGATCTGCGCAAGGTCGCACTCGCTCACGCGCTGCGGCGGCTCAAATAGCGCGGCGCAAACAGCGCGGGGCGCCGAGTGAGCCGGCGGCGACGAAACCCGCGCGGCACAGCCGGCCGCCGATCGGGACGGCGCCGGGCACCCTGATGATTCCGCCGGACGCGGCGCCGACCCGAATCCACGTCTACGAGTACGCGAGCGGCATCCACCGCGAGCGGGACATCGTCGACCTGGAGGACCTCCGCGCCTACGTCAAGCCGGAGACGAACGTCTGGGTCGATGTTCAGGGCTTTCGCGACGAGGACAAGCTCTGGAAGCTCGCCGAGATCTTCGGGCTGCATCCGCTCGTGCTCGCGGAAGCGACGAACGTTCCGCAGCGCGCGAAATCTCAGGTGCACGCCCACGAGCACGTGATCGTGTGCCGGGTGCCGCTGCTCACGCAGTCCGGCGAGATCGAGACACCGCAGGTGTGCCTGATTCTCGGCCGCGGCTGGCTGATCACGGTGCAGGATCACTACCGCGGATTCTTCGATCCGGTGCGCCAGCAGATTCGCGATGGCGTCGAGGAGATCCGCCAGCACGGTGTCGACTACCTGGCGTACGCGCTGATCGACGCGGTGGTCGACCGCTACTTCCCGGTCGTCCAGGATCTCGCCGAGGCGCTCGAGGATCTCGAAGCCGAGGTGGCCGAGCGCGCGGCCTCGATGCAGCTGGCGCGCATCCAGCGCGTGCGTCGAGCGCTCGCCGTGATTCGGCGCGTCGGCTGGCCGCAGCGCGAGGCATTGGGTGAGCTCTCACGCGAGCCGTCCGCGTTCGTCACGGACGCTGCGCGCGTCTACTTGCGCGACGCGGAGCAGCACATCCGCCAGATCATCGAGCTCGCCGACTCCTCGCGCGAGCTCGCGGGTCTCGCGACCGAGATTTATCTCTCGCAAGTGGGGCAGCGGACGAACGAAGTGATGAAGGTGCTGACGCTCGTCTCGACCATCTTCATCCCGCTCACGTTCGTGGTCGGCATCTACGGCATGAACTTCGACTACATGCCCGAGCTGCAGTCGAAGCTCGGCTACCCGGCGGTGATGTTCTTCATGGCCGCGGTCGCGGTCGGCCTGATCATCTGGTTTCGCCGCCGCGGCTGGTGGGATTAGGGATTCGCGTGCAGCGCCCGATCGGGGCGTTCGCGGCGCTCCTCCTGGTCGCGACGAGCGCGCTCGCCGACGTCGGCTTCGGGCAACGCATCGCCATGGCTGCGGCAGAGCAAGTCGGCCTCACGCTGCACTACGACCCCGCTTACACGCAGCTCGCCTACCCCGGCGGCGACGTGCCGCTGACGCGCGGCGTGTGCAGCGACGTCGTGATTCGCGCGTTCCGCCGCGAGGGCATCGACTTGCAGCAGCTGGTGCACGAAGACATGCGCGCGAACTTTGCGGCCTATCCGAAGAACTGGGGGCTGCACCGACCCGATCGAAGCATCGATCATCGCCGCGTGTTGAACCTGCAGAAATTCCTCGCTCGCCGCGGCTTCGCCCGCCCGATCACGCAAAACGCGAGCGATTATCAGGCCGGTGACGTCGTCGCCTACACGCTGCCCGGGAACCTGCCGCACATCGGAATCGTCGCCGCGCGCCGCGGCGAAGACCGCGCGCGCCCATTCCTGATCCACAACATCGGCCTGGGCGCGCAGCTCGAAGACGTGCTGTTCGCTTGGGAGATCGTCGGGCACTACCGCTGGCAGTGAGGCGGCCCGGCGCGGCTCAATTCTCGCGTTGCGCGCTCGCGAGCTCGGCCAGCGCGGCGACGAGTCGAGCGCGTTCGGGCTCGTCGAGGCCGGGCACGCCGACGGTGCGCGCGCTGAGCTCCTCGCTGAGCGCGCTCTCGGAAAGGCGGGCCGGGAGGCGCGGCAGGAGCGCGGCGATGCGCTCCGTCACGCGCGTCAGCGCTGGGCGCAGCTCGCTGTCTAGATTCGCGGGAGCCGGGGTGTGCTCGGCGTTCGGCGGCGCGCCCGCGAGCACTGCGGTTTGAACGGCTCGGCTCGACGCGAGCAGCGCGCCGAAGAACTTCGCGAGCGCGGCGCGGCTGGGTGTGGGCAGTCGCTCGCCGCGTGCCGCTTGCTCGGCCGCACTCACCGCGGTCGCGATCAACTCCGCCTCGCGCTCCGGCACGAAAACCGGCGCGCCGCTCGCGCGCTTCGCCTCCGCCACCGCAGGTGCCAGCGCGAGGCGCTCTGCGAGCGCGGCGATCAGCGCAAGCGCAGGCAGCGCGGGCCTGCGCTGCGCGGCCTCTGCGCCTAGCCAATGCATGCGCAGGCGCGCGAGCGTGCCGTCGGCTTCGCGCGCGAGCAGCCACGTGTCGAGCTCGCTCGCGAGCGCCGCGCGGTCCGCCGGTAGCCAGTACGCCTTCACGTCGCGCGTGAACGGGCCAACCTGCGCTGCACCGGGAACGAGCGCACGCCATTTCGGCGCCTCGAGCGTGTCGGTCACGACGACGGCCGCAGTGCCCGAGGCGAACGCGTCGCGCACCGCCGAGTTGTCAGGGAGCGCGCTGATCGCCGCATTCGGGAAGCGCGCGCGCGCGACGCGCTCGAGGTGCCCACCCGCGTTCACCGTGATCGCGACGCCGGCCTGCGCGAGCGCCTCTTCGGTCGCGAGCGCCGGATCGCGCACGAGCGCGAGCGCGCCCGATTCGACGACGGGCACGCTGAAGCGCCCCGCGATCGAGCGATCGGCGCGCACGGTCACACCCGTCATCGCGACGTCGAAGCGTCCCGCGGCCAGTGCAGCGCCGAGCTCGGGCCACGTCACTCGCACCCACTCGATCGCGTAGCCGCGCTCCGCGGCGAAGGCGCGCGCGATGTCGGGGTCGAGCCCCGTGTAGTCGCCCGAGGCGCTGCGCTCGCAGAGCGGCGGGTAGTCGCCGCTCACCGCGACGCGCAGCGCCTTCTCGGCCGCGTTCGCCGCGAGTGCGGTGAATAGTGCGAGGACGAAGAGCGCCGCGCCGCGTACGCGCACCGTCAGGCTCCGATCACTGCGAGCAGCTGCGGAATCTCCGTAATCACATGATCCGGCCGCAGCGCATCGGGCAGCTCGGCGTGCCGCTCCATGATCCACGCCGTGCGCATGCCGAGCGGCTTTGCGCCGGCGAAATCGTGCTGCGGCGAATCGCCGACGAAGAGCACGTCCGGCGCCGCGATGCCCGGCGCCTTCGACAGTGCCACCTGATAAATGCCGGGGTCGGGTTTGCACGAGCGCGCCTCTTCGCTGGTGGTCGTCGCATCGAACAGCGCGCCGATGCCGAGTCGCGCCCAGATCGCGCGGAACTGGTCGTCGTCGATGTTGCTCACGATGCCGAGGTGGAGGCCGCGCGCGCGCAGTGCCTCGAGCGTCTCGTGTACCCCCGGGCGCAACGCGATGAAGCGCGCACCCACCTCGCTCTGCCCCTCGTAGAGCGCCTCGCTGTCGCGCGCTTCGAGGCCGTAGGCGCGCAGCAGCCCGAGGTAGGCGGCGCGGAACATGTCTCGGTGCAGATAGTACGGGCGCGCATTGTAGGCGGCGCCAGCGCTGGACATCGCCGCGCGATACTTCGCGCGCACTTGCTCGAACGGCTCCGCGATCCCGTGCTCGCGCGCGAGCGCCTCGAGCACGCGGTCGAAGTGTGGGCGCGTGGCGCGGTAGCTGAAGAGCGTGCCGCCGAGGTCGAAGAACACCGCGCGAATCGCCATCTTTTCGCCGTCTCCTGCGAGGGGAAGCACGGTAGCTTCGTCGCGAGCGGCGCGGCTCGCGGTTTGACCCACCTAGGCCGCTCGCCTAAGGTCCGACGCCTTTCGCGCCGTCCCGTGCGGTTCCCCCACTTCGCCGCGGCGCTAGCGCAGACGCGCAACACCTCGAGGTCCTGGCCATGCTTTCAGCCGAAGAGATCGAGCCGGGTTCGTCCTGCACCCACAAGAACACGGGCCTCCGCTACAGCGTGGTCGAGGTGAGCCCCGAAGAGGTGCTGCTCTCCGCCGAAAGCAGCGGCATGACCGACCTCACGGTGCCGATCCCGCTGTTCCTCTCCGAGTTCGCGATCGGCTCCTACTCCGCACGACGGAGCGGCGGCGGCGGCGGTGGTGGACCGCGGCGCGGCAGCAGCAAGCCGGCCTCGAAGATGTCCGTCGCGCCGACCGGCCCGAAGTCGCGCGGCAAGATCAAGAAGATGGTTCGCGACCGCGGCTTCGGCTTCATCCGCGGCGAGGACGGCAAAGAGGTGTTCTTCCATCGCTCCGGCATGAACGGCAGCGAGTACGACTCGATGGAAGAGGGACAGACGGTCGAGTACGTGATTCAGGAAGGTCCGCGTGGGGCGCGGGCGGAGTATGTGAAGGCGGTGGTGGAGGGGGCGGCTCCTAGCGCGCCTAGCGCCTAGCACCTAGGGCGCGGATTCGGCGCCGGGCGCGGGCTGCGGCGGATGGCTCGCGGCGGGCCCTGCGGTGGCGGGGAGCGGGCCGAGGCGGCGTGACCGTTGGGGCTGAAGGCGATGCGTGGAGTTGGGCCCGCGCTGCGCTTGATTCCGCCGCAGCCCGCCCGGCGCCGAATCCGCGCTGCGCGCGTCGGGGCGGACGGATGTCGGAGGCCT
>JANNKN010000477.1:0-4122 GCA_031396315.1 Deltaproteobacteria bacterium | reverse complement strand
CGCGGCTGATGTCAGCGGATCCCATGACCATCCGAAGACCGCAATCGCGCCGAGGCCGAACCCGGTTCCGAGCCCAACGCAGGTCATCACTCCGACCACTGACTGCCAGGACCCGATTAGGAACAGAAAGCAGAGGGCTATCACTCCGGCAGTGGCGGCACCGATGACCGCCGCTTCGGCCATTGCCTCACGTTGGCTCGCCACGTGAAACAGCGGATTCCCCGACAACGCGAATCGGAATCCGTCTCTACGGTGAGGTTCGAGCGCATGCTCGATTGCTGATACAAGCCCTACTTGATCCGACGGGCTCGTGTTCGAGGATTCGACAACGAGCGCGCCTATGCGGCCGTCTTCCGAAATTAGCGCCCGCACCCAGAGTGGATCCTGCATCGCCAATTCCGTTGCCGCGAGCGGAGCGTCTGCCTTTCCCCCGGACATGAATCGGTGGACTACCAGCCCATCGTCCGTCGAGATGAGGATCGGGGTGTGGGCGGGGCTTGCCACGCGACTAACGTGCGACGACTGGAGCAGTTCTCCTCCCACTCTGTGCGCCATCGAGAGGGAGATTTCGTCGAACACTGACTGGCAGGGATCCGCGTCGGTCTCGCATGACCACGCGACTATTACTGGGTATCCGCTTCCGAACTCGCGCAGGAAACTCTCGAGGTCTCGTACCGCTGGATGATCGGGGCCGATCAAGGCATGCGCGCCCGAGCTCGATGGAGCACGGGATGCAGCCCAGCCGCCAAGGGCACTAAGGGTCAGCGCGATCGCGATCGTGGCCCTAGGCCATCGCAAGGCGAACCCGGTTACGCGATGCATAACAATCTGTCTGGATTTTTGTGGTCGTCCAGTTCGAAGGAGAAAAACTGGTGTCGCACGACCCGGATCGTGACTGCCCGGCGTTGAGCGATGGCACCACTCTGCGGCCGCCAAGCGATCATCGGGATTCGCCCGGGCGTGACCGGGAGCGAGCGCCCGAGCCCCGATGCCTCGTCTTGAATTCCCTGGCTCGCAGGGCGCGAGTGCCGGCTCCTTGGGCCGCTCTTGCCATGTCGACGTCGCCCACCAGTCCCACGCGTGTTTCTCCAGCAGCACAAAGCGATGTCGTTAGGAGAGCGCATTTGCGTATTCCGACATCCTGTCGCATCGCGTACTTCGAAGGCGAAGACAAAAAGCGCCAAAACGCGGCGGATCGTCATCTGGATAGGGGCACGCGCGCGAGCGCCGTCACGCCTCGTCCGTCTCGGCGCGCTGTGAGGCTCAAGCTGCCGCCAAGAGCCATTACGATTTGCCGGCTGATCGCGAGGCCGAGCCCAGTGCCGCCAGCGCGGAACGATACGAATGGTTCGAACACTCTTCGCAACTGATCGGGACGCATACCTGCACCGCGATCCTCGACGAGGAGTTCGAGGAATCCGTTCGCGCTGCGCGCCGTCAGCTCAGCAACCTCGTCTGGCCCTGACGCTCGGAGCGCGTTGTCGAGGAGGTTGGCGAGCACACGCTCGAGGCGTTCAAACCCTGCGGGAAGCTCGCCGAGGTCCGGCAACTCATGCACGATCAGACGTTGCTCGCCGTGAATTGCGCGCACCTCGACACACGCGACCTGCACCAGATCCTCGAGCTTCACGCGAGTCTGCTCGCCGTCTACACGAAGTGCGGCGCGCGTGAGTTCCCGCACGTGAGCAGCGATCCGCGTGATCTTCCGCAGTTGCGGGACGATCGGGTCGTCCGGGTCGATGTGATCCGCGAGCCTCTGCGCTGTCAGCTCGAGCGCGCCCAGTGGCTTCCCAATGTCGTGCGCCAGCTCCGACTCCATCCGGCCTCGCGCAGCGAAGCGCTCTGCGATCCGCAGTTCCTGCTCGAGCTGCATGGCCGCGATCGCGGATCCCGTATGGCCCGCCACCGTGGCGATCCACTGCTTCTCGCTCGAGCCGAGCATTCGACTTCGCCTGTTGTGAACGAGCACGAGGCAGGCCACCGGTCGGCCGTTCGCATCGACGCGTGAGAAGGCACACACGCCCGCATCGTGCGCTTCCTTGAGCGGGCCGGGGAGGTCCGCCATTCGATTCAAGTCGATGACGGCATCGCCGCCCCATTCCGTGAGGTTCGTCGCGAGCGAAGAGTCGACGAACGCTCGCGCCCCAACGGCGTCGATCAGGTGAAAGCCTCCACTCTCCGCAACCAGGATCGCGACCCCCGTTTCTCCGAGGCCGCTGCGAACCGCTTCGCCGACGGCGCTCGCGATGCCTTCGGCGCTGCGCTGGGCTGCGATTCGCCGGGCGAACTCCCGCCCGAGGCTCTCCCAGTCAATTCGGTTCGAGACGACGAGCGCTCGCACGCGCCGCTTGAGTCTTCCGCGCAGCGCGTCGAGCGGAAGGAGCGCGCCGTAGATACCCGCGAACATGACCGTCGGATGTTTCAGCACCTCTGGGACACCGAGCCTGTTTTGGAGTGTAAATAGGACGACGAAAAAACTTGCGGACCAAAGTGTCAGGTAGAGGCCCTGCGCCAAAACCTCGCGGAACGACGAGTCGAGATCCGCGACCTCGTAGCGAGAGATCGCGTAGCCGACTGGGAATGGAAGAAGCGCCGCGAGTAACGTGACGGCTGCGAGGCGGAGGCTCGGTGTTCCCAAAATCCCGACCAGGGCTACTGGAAGACTGAGAATCGAGAGGCCGCCCAGGAAGACGCGCGCTTGGCCCCGAGCGAGATGCGAGGCGGACAGCCGGACCGTGTAGTAACAGCCCGCCGCTAGCAGCAGCACGCCAAATCCGATCAGGACCATGAGTAAGCGTTGGGCGAGTGCCGTGGATACCGCGGAGCCGCGGTACGCCGCGTCGACCTCGACTGCGCTCACGATGAACGCGAAGACGTAGGGTACGGCGATCAGCTCCGGAAACTGTTCGACGATGCCGCGGCGCTGCGGGAAGACGAGGCCAAGGTGCATGATCGCACCGGCCATCGTGGCGCGCGCAAGTGCGTCGCCGACTTCGAACGCGCTCGTAGTCCCGCCTGCGACAGTCGACACGATGCCAACGCCCGCGACGGCATGAATTAGGGAGAACGGCAGCGATGCCGGCACTTCCGCTCGCACGGCCGTCAGGAAGACCGTCGCGACCAAGATCATCGCGAGGAAGCAGGCTGACGCGAGCCGCACCGCTGCCTCGCCCGGCCGAATAAGCAGTGGCGTGAACATCAGCTCGCGCGGCTGGCCCTGGAGCGGCTGAACGCGAAACGTGACTGGCTTGCCCGATGCGATGTGAGCCCGAACCTGCTCGTCGGTGCGCACGATGTCGATGCGGGTAGGCGTCACCACCGCCTCGATCTGATCCGTATACGCGAGTGGGCACGATTCGTGAAGTGCAGAGGTGAACGCGACGGTGGCGTTCGGATACAGCGGACAGGGGAACGCGTATTCGGGTGAGAAAGGCTGCTCGGCGAGCGCGATCAAGATCGTGACGAAGACGGGAAAGACTGCGACAGCCGCGAGCGCTCTCTGCTCGTGGCGCATCCACTCGATCCACTTCCCCAGCTTGTTGGGAATTTCTTCCTGCGGCTGCGGCTCCATGGGCGCTCTCGGCTGGTGTCCGCCGGCGATCCTACTCGGGCGCGGCGCGCCAAGGAGCGACGAAATGCGCTCGCATTAACAATTGGCGCAAGCGCTCTTGCGTCAGGCTGAAGGGGACCCTCGCAGCCGTGCTTCCCTATGGCCCACTTCAGATCACCAACGCGACGCAGAGCACAAGCCCCGTCACGTACGTCCCCAGCGCCCCAACAAATCGCAGCGGGTGCGGCTTCGCGAGCGTCGGCGACGCGATCATCCCGATCGCGAACACGTAGCGGCTCGCGGTCGCGAGCCCCATGCACCAGAGCGTCCACGTCGCGGGCTCGTTCAGCGCCACCGCGAGCATGAGCACGGCGAGTAGCGGCGCGTATTCGGCGGTGTTGCCGTGGGCGCGCACCAGCTTGTGCAGCGAGTCGGCGGGGTCGGCCGGGTGCCCGATCAGCGTGGTCGTGCGGCCGCGCGTGAGCGAGACGGCGAGGCCGACACCGAAGAGCAGAACGCCGAGCAGGGCGATGCAGGTCAGGGCGACGGTCATGGGAACCTCCGGGTGGAGG
>JANNKN010000452.1:0-9913 GCA_031396315.1 Deltaproteobacteria bacterium | reverse complement strand
GTCGTGCTGCACGTCGCCGGCGCGCGACCCGGGGGCGAGCTCGGCGCGCGCGCGCAAGTGCTCCCCCTCGGCGCGGCCATCCTGCGCGCGCGCGAACGCCGCGAACGCGCGCTGCCGCTCGACGCGCGTCGCATCCGGCGGGAGCGCGAGCCACGCGCTCACGCCTTCCTCGGGCGCGAGCGCGACCAGCACATCGCGCGCGGTCGCGCGCAGCGTTGGCGCGTCGCTCGCGAGCGCTGCGCGTGCGGAGTTCAGCGCCGCGGCTCGCGCGCTCGCATCGCCGCGCGCCGCGAGCGCTCGCAGTGCCGCCTCGCGCGCATCGGGCGTGGCCTTCGCGTCGTCTGCGCGCTCGGCGAGCTCGGCGTCGTCGAGCGGCAGCCGCCCATAATCGCTCGCAATCGCGAGTGCGCGCTCGGCGAGATCGCCTTGCACGAGCGCGCGGCCATGGCGATCGAGCGCGTCGAATACGAGCTCGCGAGAGCGCTCAGGCAACGGCCGATAGAAGCCGAGCACGAGCTCGCGCGGCTCGGGCTTCGCAAACTGCGCGAACGCTTCGAGCGCGATCTCTCGCAGCGCCTTCGCGTGCGCTGGGTTCGCGGCGTAGGCCGCGAGTGCGGTCGCATTGTCGGCGCGCCCTTCGGCAAGGTTCGCGGCGATTGCGCGGCGGTGCAGCGCGAAGCCGGTTTCCACGTCGTTGGCCGCGACCGGCTCGAGCATCGCGAGCGCTGCGGCGAGCGCTGCGTTCGCGCCCGGAATCGGCACGTCGTGGATCGCCCGCGCGGCTTCCGCGACGAGGAAGCGATCCTCGTCTGCGAGGAACTGCGCGGAGCGCACATCCTTCCACGCGCGCAGCGAGAGCAGCACGCCGAGCCGCGCGGAACGCGAGGCATCGCGGGCGTGCGCGAGCACGGCGTCGGCATCGCCGATGCGCTGCAGCGCCCAGACGGCGGCGTGACGGAGGAACACGTCGCGGTCCGCGTTCTCCCGCAACAGCTCGAACAGCGGGTCCACCGCTTCGCGTGCACCGAGCGCACCGAGCGACTGCGCGGCGAAGAAACGCACGCGCGGCTGCGGATCGCGCAGCAGCGCGATCAGCAGCGGCGCGAACGCGCGCGCGCGCGCGTCGCCCGCTACGCGAGCGAGCTGCGCGCGCAGCTCGGGCGTGAGCGACGCCGCGAACTCGGGCACCTCGAAGCCCGCGAGCGCCGGCTCACCGAGCTGCCCGAGCGCCCACAGCGCGTGAACGCGCGCGAGCTCCGGTGCGCTCGCATCGCGCAGCGCCGCCGCCAGCGGCGTCGCGTCTGCGCGCCGGGCGAGCTCGTATTGCGCGCGCAAGCGAATGCGTTGATCCGCGTGGCCGAGCAGCGCGGCGAGCTGTGCTTCGCCGCGCTGGCGGAAGCCTTCGCGTGCGAGCTTCGCGGTCTCGACGACGCGCGGGTCCTTGCGCGCCTCCGCGTTCTCCATCACGAGGATGCGCTGCTTCCTCGAGATGTCCTCGTAGTGCGCGACGAACAACCGCCCGTCGAAGCCGAACGCGAAGTCGGTGGCGACGACCTGCGAGATGAACGGTTTCGCGTCGACCATCGTGAAGCCTGCGCCGGCAGGCTCGATACCGAACGACCAGATCTGAGACGCCGCCGGCGTGTACCGGTAATCCGCCATGAAGAAGCGACCCTGATAACTGTCGCCGAGGCCCGTGCCAGGATAATGCGCGAAGCCGGAGGGCCCGCGGCCGAGGTGTGCGATCGGCGGCACCACCCACGCGGGCTGCCCCTCGTGCTGCGTCTGCCACAGCTTCTCCGCCACCCACGCGGCGCGCGGATACGGCGCCATCATCGTCTGGAACGGCATCGCCCAACCGGCGTCGCTCCCCTCGACGACGTACGCAATCCGCGCCTCGTCCTCCGAATCCGAGTTGTTCTCGCCCGTGAACAAATTCCCGTAATCATCGAAGGCGAGCTCCTGCGGGTTGCGCAGCCCCGTCGCGAACACCTCGAGGCCGGAGCCGTCGCGATTCACGCGGAACACCGCACCGCGGCCGGGGTCGAGCGGCGGCTCGAGCGTCTGGCCTTCCCGCGTGACGACGTGATAGCCGCGGTCGCCCATCGAAAAATAGATCTTGCCGTCGGGTCCGAGCGCGAGGCCGTGCAGGTCGTGGCCGCCGAGCGAAGTCTTGACGCCGAAACCACGGGCGATGTCTTCGCGCTTCTCAGGGATGCCATCAGCGTCCGCGTCCGTGAGTTTGGTCAGATAGGGAATGCTCGTGACCCAGAGCTCGTCGTCGATCGCGAGCACGCCGGAGACGAGGCCGTCCACCATGTCGTTCCACGCGACCAGCTCCGTGCGCGTGTCGGCGACGCCATCGTCGTTCGCGTCGACCAGCATCACGGCCTTGTCGGAGCGATTCGTGAAATCTTCCGGGTGCTCGAACTTGCCCGCCGCAATCCACTTCTCGTAATAGGCACGGCGATCCTCGACCGTGCGCGAGGCGAGATCGTCGAGCAGCCAGAACATGTGTTGGCGATTGTCCGGCACGCTGCCGAGGTGACGGTCGGCCTCGGCGACGAACACGCGGCCGAGCGGATCCACGTCGATCGCGACGGGTGTCGAGTGCAGCTGCGTCTCGTCCCACAGCTTCGCGGTCATGCCCTCGGGCAGTTGCGCCGGGCAACCGGTGGCGCCGCAATACACGCGGCTCCAGAGCTCGGTCGCGACGATGCCGTAGAGCGTCGTGAACGGAATTTCGTCGCCGGCTGTGTCCTTGAAGTAGGCCGTGATGCCTGCGATCGCGAGCGCGAGGCTCAGCACGAGCGCCGCTGCGACGCCGAGCACGCGCTTCAGAGTCTTCACGCCACCGCCTCCCAGCGCCTGCTCGCCGACGAGCGCTCGATCGTTGCCAGCACGCGCTGAGTCGCGAGCCCGTCCGCGAAGCTCGGGCTCGGCGCCTCTCCGCGTGCGATCGCGCGCACGAAGTCGGCGATCGTGTGCACGAACGAGTGCTCGTAACCGAGCGCATGCCCGGGCGGCCACCACGCCTCCGCGTATGGGTGGCTCGGGTCGGTTGCGAGCACGGTGCGAAAGCCCGAGTTCGCGCCCTGCTCCTCGTAGAGCGCGAGCTCATTCATGCGCTCGAGGTCGAACGCGAGGCTGCCGCGCGCGCCATTGATCTCGAAGCGATTCGCATTCTTGCGCCCCGTCGCGAAGCGGGTGCCCTCGAGCGAGCCGATCGCGCCGCTCGCGAAGCGCACGAGCGCGAGCGCCGCGTCGTCCACGTCGACGCGCCCGCGTCCGCCGCCGCCCGGCAGCGGACGTTCCGCGATGAAGGTGTGAAGGAGGCCACTCACCTCGGCGATTTCCCCCAATAGGTGGCGTGCGAGATCGACCTGATGCGAGCCGATGTCGCCGAGCGCGCCGCTGCCGGCTCTCGACTTCTGGAGCCGCCAGACGCGCGGAAATGCGGGATCGACGATCCAGTCTTGGAGGTAGGCGCCGCGGAAGTGATGGATCGCGCCGAGGCGACCCTCGTCGAGGATACGTTTTGCGAGCGCGATCGCCGGCACGCGTCTGTAGTTATGGCAGACGAGGTTTGCCACGCCCGCGGCGCGCACCGCATTCACCATCGCGTCTGCTTCCGCGACCGTGTTCGCGAGCGGCTTCTCGCACAGGATCGCCTTGCCTGCCTGCGCGGCAGCGATCGCGATCTCTGCGTGCGAGTCGCCGGGGGTACACACGTCCACGACGTCGATGTCGGGCCGGCGGATCGTCGTGCGCCAGTCCGTCGCGTACTCCGCGAAGCCGAGCTTCACGGCAGCGCGGGCGAGCTTCTCCGCGTCGCGCGCGCACACGACCTGCAGCACCGGCTCACTCGGCAGCTCGAAGAAACGCGGTGCCTGCCGCCACGCGTTCGCGTGCGCGCGTCCCATGAACTCGGCGCCGATCATCGCGACGCGCAGCTTTGCCTTGGGCAAAAGAACCTCGGTGCGAGAGTCGGCGGACGCTACAGCAGGCAACCGGGCGGTCAGCGCGAGAATCGGGTCCGCCTGGGCCGATTCCTTTTCAGGTCAGATTCTCTCCGCCTGCCCCTACACCCGATATCCGCCGTCCACACTAATGACCTGCCCCGTAATCCCCCGCGCCTCCTCGGAGAGCAACAGCACGGCCATCGGGCCCAGCTCGTCGGGCTCGAGTACGCGGTGCTGCAGGTTCTCGCTCTCGGCGATCCGCTTCGCGCCCGCGGTGTCGGTGCCGTAGGCCTTCGCGAGCGCATTCCAGTCGACCAGGGTGGTATTCGTCCAGCCTGGGCAGAGGCAGTTCACCGTAATGCCGTCGCCCGCGACCTGCGCTGCGAGCGCGCGCGTGTAGCCGACGAGGCCGTGTTTCGCGGCGGTGTAGGCGAGTGCGCCGCCGCTGCGCTTCGCGTAACCCGAGCCGAGCGTGATCACGCGGCCCCACCCTCGTGCGCGCATCGTCGGCAGCGCGAAGCGCGTCGCATAGTGCGCCGAGGTGAGGTTCAGCTTGAGGTTCGCCTCGAATAATTCGTCTTCGTGCTCGGCGGGGTCCTTGTCCGGCGCGCGCTTCCAGCCGGTTCCGCCGCCGGCGTTGTTGACGAGACCGTCGATGCGGCCGAAGTGCGCGAGCACACGCTCGATCGCGGCTTTCGTCGCGGCCCGCGAGAGCGCGTCGGCCGTCACTGCGAGCCCCTCGCTCCCGAGCGCGCGCAACTCGGCAACGACCGCGTCGAGCTCGCTCTGCGTGCGCGACGTGATCGCGACACGCGCGCCCTCACGCGCCGCCGCCAGCGCGAGCGAGCGCCCGATCCCGCGCCCCCCGCCCGTCACCACCACGACGCGTCCGTCCAGCTTGCCCATCGAATCCTCCTGAAGTGGCATGATCGGGCCGGGCCCCGACGTTCCACTCACGGTGCCACAGCGCGGCGCACTAGAGTGCGGAGGCGCCGTGCGTCTGCGCGGCGCCGGCGGATTGGAGATGCTGCGATGGCGAGTGCGCATCCGGAGCAACTGAAGCGCCTCGCGATCGAGGGCGGCGGCGAGATCGCTTACCGCGAACAGGGCACCGGCGCGCCGCTGCTCTTGCTGCACGGCATCACCGAGGACCAGCGCGCGTGGGACGAGCTCGCGCCGCTGCTCGCACGCGATGCACGCGTGATTCGCATCGACCTGCCTGGACACGGTGCGTCGTCGCCGCTGCCCGAGTACAGCGCGTTCACCCTGGGCACTGCGGTCGCGAGCTTCGTGCGCGCGCTCGAGCTCCCGGAGCCGCCACACGTGGTCGGGCACTCATTAGGCGGGTTACTCGCGACGTTGCTCGGCGCGCTCGTCCCCGTCCGCGGGGTCGTGAACGTCGATCAGTCGCTGCGCCTCGGCGCGTTCATGGAGCGCATCCGCGAGATCGCGCCGCGCTTGCAGGGCCCCGAGTTCTGCGACGTGCTGAACGAGGAGATGGAAGCGCTCGGCGGTCCGCGCTTGCCCGAGCGCGTCCGCAACGAACTGCGCGGCTATCGCGTCGAAGCGCGGAGGCCCGTCGTGCACGGGCTCTGGCTGCCGCTCGTCGACCAAGACGAGGCCGCGCTCACGGCGACGCTCATGCCGCTGCTCTCGCAGCTGCGCGCGCCCTATCTCTCGCTGCACGGCGACGATCCGGCGCCTGGCTACGGCGAGTGGTTGCGCGCCGCGATCCCCGGCGCGCAGACCGAGATCTGGCCGGGCCAAGGTCACTGGCTCCATCGCATCTCGCCCGAGCGCTTCGTCGCACGCGTGCGCGAGTTTCAGCGCGGCGTGGCATGATCGCAGCATGCACTACGGCCTCACGTACTTTCCGACCGACTACTCCATCCAGCCCGCCGAGATCGCGCGCAAAGCCGAGGCGTGCGGCTTCGAGTCGCTGTGGCTCCCGGAGCACACCCACATTCCGGTGGAGCGGAAGTCGCCGTGGCCCGGCGGGCCCGAGCTGCCGAAGATGTATTACGACGTGTATGAGCCGTTCATCGCGCTCGCGGCTGCTGCGGCAGTAACAACTCGGCTCAAGCTCGCGACCGGCATTTGCCTGGTCGTACAGCGCGACCCGCTGCAGACGGCGAAGAGCGTGGCGACGCTCGATCGCATCTCGAACGGGCGCTTCCTGTTCGGCATCGGCGCGGGCTGGAACGCGGAGGAGATGCGCAACCACGGCACCGAGTTCAAGACGCGGCTGTCGCTGATGCGCGAGCGGGTGCTCGCGATGAAGGAGCTTTGGACGAAACCGAAGCCCGAGTTCCACGGCAAGTTCGTCGAGTTCGCGCCGGTGATGACGTGGCCAAAGCCGGTGCAGAAGCCGCATCCTCCGATTCATTTGGGTGGCGGCTTCCCGAAGGCGCTCGGCCGCGCGATCGATTACGGCGACGGCTGGATGCCGATCTTCGGGCGCGACGAGATCCTCGAGCGCATGCCCGAAGTACGCGAGCGCGTGCGCGCCGCGGATCGCGACCCGGAAAAGTTCGAGATCTCGATCTTCGCGGCGCCGCCGCAGCCCGACGTGCTCACGCGTGCGCGCGACGCCGGCATCACGCGCTGCGTGTTCGGCCTGCCGCCCGCGAAGGCGGAGGAAGTGCTGCCGCTGATCGATCGCTACGCGGAGCTGATGCGAAAGGTCGGCTGAGGCGCGCGAGAAACTCCGCGGCGGCGCGGCCGCCGGGTGTAGGCTGCCCACCCATTCTCAGGAGGGGCCATGCATCTCGTCAGTCTCGTGATCGCGCTCGCGCTGCTCGAATACTTCGTGTTCGGATTCCTCGTCGGCCGCGCCCGCGGCACCTACAACGTGCCCGCGCCCGCCATTTCGGGGAACCCGATCTTCGAGCGCTACTTCCGTGCGCACCAAAACACGCTCGAGCAGCTGGTAATCTTCGTGCCGTGCATGCTGATCTTCTCGCACGTCGTGAGCGCCAGGGTTGCGGCGGGGCTCGGGGTCGTGTTCATCGTCGGCCGCGCGCTGTACATGCACGGCTACGTCGCCGAGGCCGGCAAGCGCGGCCCCGGCTTCCTGATCAGCGCGCTCGCGCAGGTCACGCTGCTGCTCGGATCGGTGATCGGCGCGGCCATGAAAGTGATCGGCTGAGCGAACCCGCGCGCGGAGTTCTCAGGTGACGAGACAGCCCGCGGTGCTCGCGAACGTGCGCGACCTCGCGCCCGAGATCGCGCGCCGCTCTGCCGAGATCGAGGCAGCGCGCCGGATCCCCCTCGATCTCGTCGCCACGTTGAAGCGCGCTGGGGCATTCCGGATGCTCGTCCCGTGCAGCTACGGCGGCGACGAAGTCGAGTTTCCCGTGAGCGCGCTCGTGCTCGAGGAGCTCTCCGCCGCCGATGGTGCGGTCGGGTGGGCGACGATGATCGGCTGCGAGACTGCGGCGCTGTTCTCGCTGCTCCCGAAGCCGACCTTCGAGCGCATCTATCAGGCCGGCCCGGACGTGATCTGCGGCGGCGCCTTCGCCCCAGACGGCACCGCAGATTTCACCTCAGACGGCTTCCGTGCGCGGGGACGCTGGGGCTTTGCGAGTGGCTGCCAGCACGCGGACTGGTTGTTCGGCAACTGCGTCGTGCTCGAGCACGGCGCGCCTCGGCCGGGTGCCCTGCCGGGCACGCCCGAGCTGCGCTGCGTCGCACTGCCCGCGTCGCAGTGGGAGATCATCGACACCTGGCGCGCCGTGGGAATGCGCGGCACGGGGAGCCACGACGTCGCGCTCGCGGAGACGCTCGTGCCCGAGCAGCAGACCTTCATACTTTTCGGCGGCACGCCCTCGCTCGCGGGGCCCCTCTTCGCGGCGCCGCTCGTGCAGTTCTCACTGCACATCGGCTGCGTGGCGCTCGGCATCGCGCGCGGCGCGCTGGACGACATCGCCGCGCTCGCCTCGTCAGGGAAACGCCGCCTTTACGCGCAGAGCACGCTCAGCGACTCCCCGCTCTTTCAGCACACGCTCGGCCGCAACGCGCTCGACTTCGAGGCCGCAAAGGCACTGCTCTACGCACGCGTGAACGAATTCTGGGCCGACGCGCAGGCGGGGCCGATCCCCGCCGAGCGCAGCAACCGCTTCATCTCCGCGGTTGCGTGGGTGGCGAACGCCAGCGCGGAGATCGTCTCGAGCTGTTATCGCGCGGGTGGCGGCAGCGCGCTGCGTGAGGCGTCTCCACTCCAGCGCAGATTGCGCGACATCCTCACCCTGACGCAGCACGCGTCGGTACAAGACAGCGTGTTCTCCCGGATCGGCGCCGGCCTGCTCGGAAAGGATGCGCGGTTCGGGCTCTAGTCAGGGCGCGCCTAACACGGTAAGAACGTGAACGCCGCCGTGCCGAGGACGAACCAGAGCGCCGCGTAGGCGAGGCCGTAGCCGTAGAAGCTGCGGAAATCGACGCCCGCGATGCCGGCGACGATCAGGTACCAAAATGGCGAGGCGAGGTTGCCCATGTGGTCGCCGACGCCGAGCGAGAGCAAGCCGCGCTGCACCGAGACGCCGACCTCGCGTGCGGCCTCGGCGGTCACGAAGCCTTGGATCGCCCACTGTCCACCGCTCGACGGAATGAAGAGTGAGAACAGCGTGCCGCTCGCGGCCGTCAAGAGCGGGAACGTGAGCGGCGTCGAGATGCTCGCGACGAAGCCCGCCATTTCGGCGCCGAGGCTCGTGTTCTGGATCAGGCCCGCGACGCCGGCGTAGAGGTGGTAGAGCACGATCACTGGCCAGCCCGCCGTGACGGAACGCTCGAGCGCGCGCGAGAAGCGGCTCACGTTGCGGTGCAGCGCGAGGCAGAGCAGTAACAAGATCGCGTTCAGGGAGTTGAAGTCGAGGCCGCCGCCTCTCACGCCGAAGTGAAACCAGAGCCACGCGGCGAGCGCGGCACAGAACACGAGCGACGCGAACGAGGTGCGCTCGAGGCGCTCGGCGAACGAGCGGCCCGCATCGCCGTCGCCCAGCACCGCCTCGCCGAGCTTCGCGGTGCCCGGGAACTGCGAGATCGCGCGCGGCTGCTTCGGCATGAAGAAGCAGCCGGCCCAGATCACGGCTGCGGTGTAGAGGAGTACGTGCGTGATCGCGGCCGGCGAGCCGATCGTCGTCGCGAGCGGCAGCACGCCGATCTGCGCTTCGAGCGGATGCCCGGCCGTCGCGACGATCAGCGGCGCGCTCGCCGAGAGCCCGTACTGCCAGACGGCATGGCTGCCCCAGTTCGTCGCGAGCAGAAACAAGAAGTCGACCGCGATGCCGCGCCGCTCCGCCTCGCGCGCGAAGTGCACCGCGACGATCGGGCCGAGCACGACGCCGAGTCCCCAATAGAAGTACGACGTGACGGCCGTAATCAGCACCGACAGCGCGACGACCTGCGCGGTGCTGCGGGGCAGCCGCGCGAGCGCGGCGATCGCGCGGCGAAAGAACGGCGTCGAGGCGAGCGTCGCCGACAGCACGATGATCAGCGTCATCTGCATCGTGAACGGCAGCAGCATCCAGAGGCCCGTGTAGTACGCCTCCATCGTCTTCTCGAGCGGATTGCCGAGTGCGAGCGCCGAAGCGAAGAGCACGAGCATCAGCACCGCGCACGCGGTGATGGCGTCGGGCACGTAGCGGCTCATCAGGGCCGCGAAGCGATCCAGCCAGCTCGATTCCACCGCTACTCCTGCTGCAGCGAAGTCGCCGCGCCGCGTGAATAGCGCGTCGCGCCGGCACGCTTCTCCGCTCAGCTCCGAAACGCCTCGCGCCCGCGCCCCTGCGCGGGGATGCCCTGCGCCGCGAGCACCTCGTGCTGCAGTGCGTACATCGCGGCGGCGGCGCGGTCGATCGCGCGCGTAAACGCAAGCGAGCCCGCGAGAATCGGCAGCAGCGCCTCGGGATCCTGCACGCGCGCGCGCGGGTACTCGTGCTCGTCGAGCAGCGGCG
>JANNKN010000443.1:0-4681 GCA_031396315.1 Deltaproteobacteria bacterium | reverse complement strand
CTCGTGCTGCGCGCCTATCGCGCGTTCTCGCCCGAGATCGCGAACATCGCCTCGCGCTTCTTCGCGGGCGACTGGATCGACGCCGAAGTGCGGCCCGGCAAGCAGGGCGGTGCGTTCTGTGCGGCGACGCTGCCGAGTGCCCATCCGTACGTGCTGATGAGCTACACCGGCGAGCCGCGCGACGTGATGACGCTCGCGCACGAATTGGGGCACGGCGTCCACGATGTGCTCGCAGCGGACTGCGGGCTGCTCGAGCAGCAAGCGCCGCTCACCGCCGCCGAGACCGCGAGCGTGTTCGGCGAGATGCTCGTCTTCCGCGCCATGATGCGTGAAGAGTCCGATCCCGAGGCGCGCCTCGCACTCTTGTGCGGGAAGCTCGAGGACGCGTTCGCGACGGTGTTTCGCCAGGTCGTGCTGACGCGCTTCGAGGAGACGCTGCACGCTGCACGGCGCAGTGAGGGCGAGCTGCCGGTCGAACGCATCAACGCGCTTTGGCTAGCCGCGAATGCACCGATGCACGGCGACGCCGTCGCGCTCTCCGATGATTACGCCTGGTGGTGGCTCTACATCGGCCACTTCGTGCACTCGCCGTTCTATTGTTATGCCTACGCCTTCGGCGAGTTGCTCGTGCTCGCGCTCCTGCGGCGCTACGACGAGGAAGGCGAGCCGTTCGTCGCGAGATATCGCGCGCTGCTCGCTGCCGGTGGGAGCGAGCAGCCTGCGCTGCTGCTCGCGCGCGTCGGCCTCGACGTCACCGACGCGAAGTTCTGGGACGGCGGAATCGCGGTGCTCGAGGGAATGCTCGCGGAAGCGGAACAGCTCGCAGCGCACGCCAGCTGAGGGACCGGGGACACGGGAGCGTCTACATGACCGCCACACCCACTGCATTCGACCCGCTCGCGCCCGAGATGTGCATCGACCCGTATCCGCACTACGCCGCCCTGCGCGAGCGCGACCCCGTGCACCGATCAGCACTCGGTCTCTGGATTCTCACGCGGCACGCCGACGTGGCGGCGTTCTTCACGGATAAGCGCCTGGAGCACCGATACGACGCCTCCCAAGCGGCGAGAGTCGGGGCCGATGTCGCCAAGCAACCGTACTTCGGGGTGTTCCGGCGCATGGTCTTCGTCCTCGACGACCCGGACCACCGGCGCCTGCGCCGGCTGATGAGCGCGACGTTCACTCCGCGGCGCGTTCAAGCGCTGCGCGGTCGGGTCGAGGAGATCGCGAACCGCCTGCTCGACCCGTTCGCGGGAACCCGGCAAATGGATCTCGTCGCGGACTTCGCCAAGCCGTTCCCGACGCGCGTAATCGGGGAACTCCTCGGCGTGCCCGAGGCGGATCAGATTCGCATCGGCGAACTCGCCGACGCGCTCAATCCGGTGCTCGAGTTTCTGCCGATGGCTCCCGAAGTGCTCGGCCGAGCGAACGAAGCCGTGCTCGAGCTCGCCGAATATTTTCGCGCTCTCGCCGCGACCAAGCGGGCGGCTCCCGGCGACGATCTGTACAGCGCGATGGTCGAGGCCACCGATCGCGACGACGACAGCGGGCTCGACGAGGACGAGCTGATCGCGAATGTGATCAACCTGTACGTCGCAGGGCATGAGACGACGGCCGGCGCCACCGGGCTCGCCGTGCTCGCGCTGCATCGCAATCCGGATCAGCTCGCGGCGCTGAAGGCGAACTCGACTCTGCTCCCCAGCGCGATCGTCGAGCTGCTCCGCTACGACTCGCCCGGGCAAGCCACGGCGCGCGTCGCGATCGAAGACATCCAGTTCGGTGACACGATCCTCCCCGCCGGCGATGGCGTCGTCGCCTACATCGGCGCCGCGAACCGCGACCCAACGGCGTATCCGAATCCAGACGTGCTGGATGTTCGGCGCCAAGTCGAGAACCTCACGACGTTTGGTGGAGGAGCGCACTTTTGCATCGGCCACGCTCTCGCCCGCCAGGAACTCGAGGTGGCCCTAGGCAGCCTGCTGCGGCGCTGTCCCGACCTGAGGCTCGCGACGCTCGATCCGCCGTTTCGGCCGACGCCGCTGATGCGCGGCTTGGAGGAGCTCCGCGTCTCGTGGTAGTGCGAGCCGCCCGCGCGAGGGTTCACGGTCTTCTCCGAGGCGAGCGGACGCTCTCGGGGGCGAAATAGACGTAGCGCGATGAGCGAATCTAGAGCGAAACTGTCCGCTCATGTCCGATTACGTCGAGCTGCGTGCGAAGAGTGCCTTCTCCTTCTTGGAGGCGGCCTCGAACCCCGAGGATCTCGCGACGCGAGCGGCCGAGCTCGGACACTCTGCGCTGGCGCTCGGCGATCGTGACGGGCTCTCGGGCGTCCCGCGCTTTCACACCGCGGCGAAGGCCGCCGGGCTGCGCGCGCTGGTCGGCGCCGAGCTCTCGGACCTCGAGGGCCGTCGCATATTATTGCTCGCGACCTCGCGCGCCGGCTACCGGCATCTCGCACGCCTGCTCACGGTCGCCCAGGGCAACGCGCCGAAAGGCGAGGCGCGCGTCTCGTGGGACGAGGTCGAGGCCCACGCGGGCGGGCTATTCGCGCTGGTGAGCGCGGAATCATTGGGGAGAGATGCGGGCGCAAGGCACGACGAAATTCGCGCGCACTGGATCGATCGCGCGCGCGGCACTTTCGGCTCGCGCTTCGCGCTCGATGCCGCGCGCACCAAGGACCGCGCGCAGGAGGCGGCGACGCGGCGCGCAGTGGCGCTCGCGGAGGCCCTGCGCATCCCCATCGCCGCGAGTGGCGACGTGCGCGCTGCGAAGCCCGCAGGCCGCAAGCTGCTCGATGCCCTGCTCTGCCTACGCCACCACACGACGCTCGACCAGGCGGGCAAGCTGTTATTGCCGAACGGCGAGCGCGTGCTGCGCTCGCCCACCGAGATGGCCGAGCGCTTCGCAGATCGGCCCGCCTGGCTGCGCGCGACGCGCGTGATCGCGGAGCAGTGCGAGTTCACGCTCGCCGATCTCGGCTACCGCTTTCCCACATTCCCGACTGCACCCGGCGAGTCGCAGGCCGCGCTGCTGCGCCGCCTCACCCTCGAAGGTGCGCGCAAGCGGTACGGGGCAAAGCTCTCGACACGCGTGCGCAGCCAACTCGAGCACGAGCTCGCGGTGATCGAGAAGCTCGAGCTCGCGGGCTATTTCCTGATCGTCTGGGACATCGCGCGCTTCGCCCGTGAGCAGCGAATCCTCTGCCAGGGCCGTGGCTCGGCGGCGAACAGCGCGGTTTGTTATGCGCTCGAGATCACCGCCGTCGACGCGGTGAGCATGGAGCTGTTGTTCGAGCGCTTCCTGTCCGAAGAGCGCGGCGAGTGGCCCGACATCGACCTCGACCTGCCCTCCGGCGCCCAGCGCGAGCGCGTGATCCAGTACGTCTACGAGCGCTACGGCCCGCACGGCGTCGGCATGACCGCGACGGTGATCACGTATCGCACGCGCTCCGCCTTCCGCGAGATGGGCAAGGTGCTCGGCATGAGCGCCGAGGCTTGCGACAGGATCTCGAAGCACCTCCACCACCAGCATTTTCGCGAAGATCTCGACGACGTGAAGACGCTGCTGCGCTCCGCCGGCGTCGATCCGGAATCCCCGCGCATCCAGATGTTATTGGAGCTCGCCGGCCAGGTGCAGGGACTGCCGCGCCACCTCGGGCAGCACACCGGTGGGCTCGTGATCGCGGCCGGACGGCTCGACGAAGTGGTGCCGATCGAGCCCGCCGCGATGCCGGGCCGGCGCGTGATCCAATGGGACAAGGAGGACTGCGCGGATCTCGGCCTGATCAAGATCGACTTATTGGGGCTCGGCATGCTCGACGCGCTCGAACAGACGCTGCCGATGATTCGCGAACACGAGGGCATCGAGATCGATCTCGCGCACCTCCCACCGGACGACCCGAAGACTTACGACATGATCCAGCGCGCCGACACGGTGGGCGTGTTCCAGATCGAGAGCCGCGCGCAGATGGCGACGCTGCCGCGCATGAAGCCAAAGAACTTTTACGACCTCGTGGTCGAGATCGCGATCATCCGGCCCGGCCCGATCGTCGGGCAAATGGTGCATCCGTATCTCAATCGGCGCGCGGGCCGCGAACCGATCGTCTACCCGCACCCGATGCTCGAGCCGATCCTGAAGCGCACGCTCGGCGTGCCGATCTTTCAGGAACAATTATTGCGGCTCGCGATGACGGCCTCCGGCTTCACTGGCGGCGAGGCCGAGGAACTGCGTCGCGCGATGGGCTTCAAGCGCTCGGCCGAGCGCATGGCGCAGATCGAGCACCGCCTGCGCAGCGGCATGGCGGAGCGCGGCATCGTCGGCGACGCGCAAGACGAAGTCGTTCGCGGCATCACCTCGTTCGCGCTCTACGGCTTCCCCGAATCGCACTCGGCGTCGTTCGCGCTGATCGCGTACGCGTCGGCATACCTGCGCGCGCACCACCCGGCGGCGTTCCTGGCGGGGCTCTTGAACGCGTGGCCGATGGGTTTTTACAGCCCGGCGACGCTGGTGAAGGACGCGGAGCGGCATGGGGTGCGGGTGGTGCCGATCGATGTGAGTGCGTCCGGGTGGGGGTGTGGGTTGGAGAGGGTTGTTACTGCGCCCAGGCCTGTACCAGGGCGAGCACGTGGCCGGCTCCGATCATCGGCGAAAGCGTGGTCACGGGCGCGGTGAAGAAGGCGGC
>JANNKN010000441.1:0-1487 GCA_031396315.1 Deltaproteobacteria bacterium | reverse complement strand
CGCGCCGTGCTTCTCCGCGTGCATCGCGCACTCGCCCTCGCTGCATGCGCCCGCGCCGTGCTTCGCTTCCGCGTGCGCACCGCCGTGCTGCGCGCAGGCGAGGGCGCTCGCGGCGAACAGCGCGAGCCCCGCGAACCGCATCGTCACTCTGCGCCGCCCTTGGTCTTCAGCTGCGCCGCGTTCGCCTGGATGAACGCGCGGATCTCGTCGCTCATGCCGAGGATGCGGTTCCACTCTTCGCGATAGAACGTGATCGGGAAGCGCCGCATCCCGTACAGCGACACGCCACCCTTCTCGCTCACTTTCAGGTAGGTCCCGCGCTTCTCCTTGGCCTTCAGCGCCTCGTTTTCGGCGCGCAGTCGCTCGAGCTCGGCCTTCATGTCGTCACTCATGGTTCCCCCTCCGAATGGCGGCGCAAGCTAGCCCCCAATCGCGTCGATCGCGCCGCGCAGGCGACGAATGCCCTCGCGGATGCGCCGCGCATCGAGCGCCGCGTAGCCGAGCAGGAGCTCGACGTGCGGCGGCGGCTTCGCGTAGAAACCCGCCGCGGAGTACACGCCGACGCCCCGCGCGACGCACTCGGCGCGCAGGGCAGACGTCGCGCGCGCGCGCAGGCCCGGCAGCGCGAGCAGCACGTGCAGGCCCGCACTCGCGCCGCGCACTCGAACGCGCGCGCCGAGCTCCGCAGCGAGCGCTTCGAGCAAGACTTTACGGCGCGCTGCAGTGCGCGCGCGTGCGCGCCGCGCGTGGCGCTCGAGGTGGCCCTCGCTGATGAAGTCCGCGAGCGCGAGCTGCTCGAGCGACGGCGTGCCGGTGTCGGCGAGTGCCTTCGCGTTGAGCAGATGCGGCACGAGCGGCTCCGGCGCGACGATCCAGCCGATGCGCAGCGCGGGGAACAGCAGCTTCGACGCGGTGCCCAGGTAGATCACGCGGCCGCTTCGGTCGAGCGCCTGCAGGCATTCGATCGGGCTGTCGCCGAAGTTGAACTCGCCGTCGTAGTCGTCTTCGAGCACGAAGCTACCGCTGCGCTCCGCCCACGCGAGCAGTGCCAGGCGCCGCGCGAGCGACATCACCTCGCCGGTCGGGTACTGGTGCGACGGCGTGACGCAGGCGAGGCGCACGCCTTGGAGTGCTGCGAGGCGATCAGTCTCGACGCCGTGCGCATCGACTGGGATGCGAATCAGGTCTGCCCCTGCAGCGCGCAGGCAGAATGAGAAGCCCGTGTAGAGCGGATCTTCGACGACCACCGGCGAGCCGGGGTCGACGAGCAGACGCGTCACGAGGTCGATTCCTTGCTGGGATCCGTGCACGATCACGATCTGCTCGGGCGCGCAGACGACGCCGCGCGCGCGAGAGAGATATCCCGCGAGCGCCTCGCGCAGCTCGGGTGCGCCGCCGGGTGCCTGATAAGCGAGCCGGCGCGCCGAGAGCCCACGCGCGCGCCGGCCGAGTAGCCGCGCCCAAGTCTCGAGCGGGAGCTCCGCCTC
>JANNKN010000397.1:0-1667 GCA_031396315.1 Deltaproteobacteria bacterium | reverse complement strand
GCAATCATCTTGCCGATCGCCTCGTCGCCGTTCGCAGAGACGGTGCCTACCTGAGCGATCTCGTTCGAGTCGCGCGTGGGCTTGCTGAGCTTCTTCAACTCCTCGACAACGGCCGTAACAGCCTTGTCGATGCCGCGCTTCAGATCCATCGGGTTCATGCCCGCGACCACGAGCTTGCTGCCCTCGCGGAAGATCGCCTGGGCGAGCACGGTCGCGGTGGTGGTGCCGTCGCCCGCGACGTCGGAAGTCTTCGAGGCGACTTCCTTCACCATCTGCGCACCCATGTTCTCGAACTTGTCCTCGAAGGAGATTTCCTTCGCGACCGTGACGCCGTCCTTCGTGACCGTCGGCGAGCCCCAGCTCTTCTCGATCACGACGTTGCGGCCCTTCGGCCCGAGCGTCACGCGCACTGCGTTCGCGAGGCCGTTCACGCCCGCGAGGATTTTGTCGCGCGCGGCCTGCTCGTAGCGGATTTCCTTGCCTGCCATGTTCAATTCTCCCTAATTACTTTCCGAGCACCGCGAGGACGTCTTCCTCGCGGATGATCAGGTGTTCTTCGCCTTCGAGGTTGATCTCACTGCCGGAGTACTTTCCGAACAGGATGCGGTCGCCGACCGAAACCTCGAGCGGAATGACCTTGCCTTCATCGGTGACCTTGCCGTTGCCGACGGCGATCACGCGCCCCTCCTGGGGCTTTTCCTTCGCGGAGTCGGGGATGATGATCCCGCCCGCGGTCTTCTGTTCTTCCGCGACGCGCTTGATCAGAATGCGGTCGTGGAGAGGACGAACCTTCATAGAGTCTCCTGCTGTGGTTGCGGTGTGTGCCTGAAGCGCGCCGCCCGGCCGGGAACCCACTCGGGTTGGCAGTCGGGTGGCGCGAGTGCCAAAGGCGCGCCCACTGTTGGTCCCAGGTGAGGCGCGGTCAAGCGAGCCGGCGAGAAAATTCCCGGGCCAGACGAGAAATCCGAGCCTTCCGGGTGTCCCTCGTACGCACCTGGGGTCTGACCCCGGTGCGTACGAGGCAGCTCAGCGGAGTAGCTGCGCCAGCCGCTGCGCCGCTTCCACGGCGTGATGGGGCGGAACGACCGTGAAACAGAGCCTCACCCAGGTGCCGTAGGCCTCGCCTGCAGAGCTACCTGGGGCGACGACCACGCCCTGCGCGAAGCACTCCTCGAGGAAGCCCTGCAGCCCGCGCGCGCCGAGCCGGTGCGCCGCGTTCGCGAACAGAAAGCAGCCGCCCGCGGGCGCAGGCAACCCGAGCACCGCGGCAGTCTCGGCACCCGCCTTCGCGTACAGCGCGCGGGCGTTCGCGACCCAGGCCGCGCCGCCTTCGAGTGCGCGCAGACCGGCGAACTGCGCGGCCGTCGGCGCGTGGTAGGCGCTGTGCACCGAAACCTTGTGCGCCTCGGCGATCGCGGCGTCGGGCCCGACCAGGTACCCGAGCCGATTCCCTGCCATGCCGTAGGCCTTCGAGAACGAGAACGCCGTGAGCGTTCGCTCGGGTGCGAAGCGCCATAAGAAACAAATGGAAGGGTGACTCCGGTAAGCGGCAGAAGACGTAAATTGCCGCCCACGATCAAAATGGTTTGCAAGCCGAAGTAGGCTGTGATACCCGCTGCCAGCATCCGCCGAAAAAGGTCAGGGGCGCGGAGTGCGGTGCGCAAACC
>JANNKN010000377.1:0-1417 GCA_031396315.1 Deltaproteobacteria bacterium | reverse complement strand
GGGCCCGCGCATCCAGGTGAGCGCCTGCAGCACACGCTTCATGTAGGCGTAGTGCGGACGCTGATCGAGCGTGAGGTAGAGATCGCGCCAGCGCGGCGGGCGACACAGCCACTCGAGCAGGTAGGAGGCGAAGTCGAGCTCCTCGAGCTCGATCTCCTCGTGGATGTGCTCGGGCGGCATGTCGTGCATCGCCACGATCAGCGGCATGTTCGCGACCATCTGTCGATACGAGGCAAAGCAGCGCGTCCAGCGCGGGTCGCGCCCGTCGCGGCCGGCAGCTTCGCCGCGCACAGGAATCGGCTCCAGCGATTCCCAGTAGGGAAGCGAGCGCAGGCGCGTGTCGGAGCTGATTAGGTTGAGCAGATGCGTCGTGCCCGTCCGCGGCATGCCTGCGACCAGAATCGGGCGCTCGATCTGCGTTTCGAGGATCTCCGGGTGGCGCAGCAACAAGTCCTCGAAGCGCAGCCGATTCTCGGCGTAGCGCAGCAGGTTCGCGAACACGCCGAGCCGCCCGAGCGGGTTCAGTTCCACGTCCTCGTCGATCGACTGGCACTGGACCGCGAGGCGCGCGCGAAAATCGTCCTGCCCGAAATCCGCGAGACCGGTCTTCGCGCGCGCCGCGCCGAGGATCGTCTCGACGTCGAACTGCACGCGCTGCGCCTCGGCGTACTTCACGGCGGCTGCTTGCGCGGGCGTCAGCACCGGATTCGCGAGGTCGAGGATGCGGATGTCGCTCGCCTTCACACTCACTTCGCGCCTCCGAGCGAGGCTTCGAGCGTCGCGATCTGGTGCTCGAGCCAGCGCGTCTCCCAGAAGTTGTGCGTGCCGCGCAGCAGCGAGCGATGCGCCTCGATGCTCGCGCGCAGCGCGCCCGTGTGCTTCGGATCCGCGGCGAGCGCAGCTTCCGCGAGATGCAGCGCCTCGATCGGCGCGCTCTCCGCCTTTTTCCGCGCCGCTTCGGCGACTGGTCCAGGCCCGCCCGCAAGCGCGACGAGCTCCGGCGAGACCGCCCAGTGCGGCGTATCGTACAGCTCGGTGGTCGAGCGCCCGTGGAACCAGCCCTGATACTGCTCCCAGATCGCGCGCGCCGACCACGAGACCTTGCCGTAGCCCTCGCCGACCTCGAGGCGCGCGGGCAGGCGAAGTTCCCGCATCGTGCTCCAGATGTCCTTGCCGGCGTTCATTGCGGCGACGATCGCGTCGTGCACGGTGAGCGTGGCGTCGCGCATGCGCGAGATCTCCGTGCGAATCGTGTCGCGACCGACGACCGGATCGTGATGGCCGACGCAAAGCACTTCGGCGTCGAAGCCGAGCAGCTGCTCGAGCGTGGCGACGTACTCGAGCGCGTCGCGATAGCGGTCGCCACGGATCGTCACGAGGTTCGGAAAGTGCCCGAACAGCGCGCCGAACACGTTGC
>JANNKN010000361.1:0-21285 GCA_031396315.1 Deltaproteobacteria bacterium | reverse complement strand
CCAGTGTGTAAGGGTGACGCGGGTCCGCGTATACGCTCTCCGCGCTGGCAGTCTCGATAATCTTGCCGGCGTACATCACGTTGACGCGGTCCGCATAACGGGCGACGACGCCGAGGTTGTGAGTAATGATGATTACGGCCGTACCGAATTCGCGGCTCAGGCGGGCCATCACTTCCAGCACCTGCGCCTGCTCATCGCCGACGAGCCGACAACGGCGCTGGATGTGACGATTCAGGCGCAGGTGCTGGAGGTGATGGCCCGCCTGAGCCGCGAGTTCGGTACGGCCGTAATCATCATTACTCACAACCTCGGCGTCGTCGCCCGTTATGCGGACCGCGTCAACGTGATGTACGCCGGCAAGATTATCGAGACTGCAAGCGCGGAGAGCGTATACGCGGACCCGCGTCACCCTTACACACTGGGCCTGCTCAACTCCGTCCCGCGCCTGGACCAGGCACAGGGCGAAAAGCTCATCCCTATCGAGGGCCTGCCGCCGGACCTGGCGCGCCTGCCCGGAGGCTGTTCCTTCTATCCGCGCTGCACCTTCCGCATTGAGAAGTGCCGCGAAGAATACCCGCCGCTACAGTTGGTTGGGGAACACCACTACGCCGCCTGCTGGGTGGACGTGACGGAAGGTAAGGCGAAGAGCAATGGTAACTGAGATAACGCCCGGCACTGATTCCAAGAGCCTCCCCGGCGACGCGGAAGTCCTGATCGATGTCCGCGACGTCAAGATTTACTTCTCGGCGCCGAGGCGCGCGAGCGCATCGATGAGCTTCCCGACGCTCGCATCGAGATCGGCGATCACATCGCCGTAGAGGCCGGAGTCACTCTGGCCCGCCTGCTCGGGCGTCGCGTGCAACGGAATGTGCGGGAAGTTGTGAGCGAAGTGCAGGAAGAACGGCTGCTGCGCATGCTTGTCGAGCCACGCGATCGCGTCGTCCGTGTAGCGCGGCGTGAGGAAGCGCTGGTCGACGGGATGCGGCTCCGCCACGGCGCGATCCCGCCAGAGCGGAAGCGGCGCCATGTCGTTGCTGTGCAGCACGCCGAAGTAGTGATCGAAGCCGAAGTCATTAGGCAGGCTCGGCGCCTCGTCGCCGAGGTGCCACTTGCCGACCATCGCGGTCGCATAGCCCGCGGTCTTCAGCGCCTCGGGCAGCAGAATCTCGTCTGCGGGCAACCGGATCGGCCGACCCGCCATGCGATGCAGGTGGTTGACCGCGTGGCCTCGCGGAAACACGACTTGCGTGAGCGTCGTGCGGATCGGCCAACGACCGCTGAGGAAGCCCGCGCGCGAGGGCGTGCAATAGGGCGCGGGCGCATAGAACGCGTCGAACACGGCGCCCTCGCTCGCGAGCGCATCGATGCGCGGCGTGGACGGCGAGTGGTTGCTGTAGGCGCCGAGGTCGCCGTAGCCGAGATCGTCGAACAGGATCAGCACGATGTTGGGCCGTGGCGCGCCGCTCGCCGCGCTCGCTTGCTCAGCCATCCACGCGAGCTCGCTCTGCTTGCGCGCGATCGCGGCCGCATCGTCGTGCTGCGAGTAGCGGACGTCGCGGGCTGCGAGCCACGCGGCGAAGCCCGCGGCGGCGAACAGCGCGAGCAGCGTCACGGCGCCGAGCAGGCGCAACAGAATCTTCACGCGCGCTCCCTTCGCCGCAGGTTTGGTTGCGAGCGACGCATTCTACGCACGCGCGCGCTACCACTGCTCGAATTCGAAGGGGCGCGCGATGAAGCTCGGGCTGGCATTGCAATGGGCGAATCCGCAGGTCACGGTTCCGGTGCAACGAGTCATCAGGGCCGAGCAGCTCGGCTACGACTCGGTCTGGACCGCGGAGATCTACGGACAGGACGCGATCACGCCGCTGGCGTTTCTGGCGGCGCACACGAAGCGCATTCGCCTCGGCACCGCGGTGATCCAGACGGCGGCGCGCACGCCGGCCGCGACCGCGCTCGCGATGGCGACCGTCGATCAGCTCGCGGGCGGCGGGCGCGTGATCATCGGCCTCGGCCTCTCAGGGCCGCAGATCGTCGAGGGCTGGTACGGAACGCCGTGGGGCAAGCCGAACGCGCGCCTGCGCGACTACGTCGAGATCGTGCGCAAGGTATTGCGACGCGAGGGCCCCGTCGCCCACGACGGGCCTGAGATCCAGCTGCCGTATCGAGGGCCCGGCTCGTCGGGGCTCGGTAAGCCGCTGAAGAGCGTGCTGCACACCGACCCCGCGACGAAGATCTTCCTCGGCACCGGCCAGCCTGCCAACGTCGCCCTAACAGCCGAGCTCGCCGATGGCTGGCTGCCGATGGGATACAACCCGGAGACGAAGCACATCTTCAAGCCATGGCTCGCGGAGGGCTTCGCGCGAGCGGGCGGCGCGAAGGGTCTCGGCAACGGCTTCGAGATCCAGGGCGGTTGCCAGGTGAACGTGACCGACGACGTGCGCGCCGCGCTCGACGCGCAAAAGCCTTTCATCGGCCTCTACGTCGGCGGCATGGGCGCCAAGAGCAAGAACTTCCACAAAGAGATGATGAAGCTGCGCGGCTTCCCGGAGGCAGCCGAGCGGATTCAGGAGCTGTTCCTCGCGGGTCGGAAAGCGGAGGCGTTTGCTGCGGTACCGGACGAATACGTGGATCAAGGAGCGCTGATCGGGCCGCCCGCGCGTATCCGCGAACGTTTCAAGGCGTGGCGCGAGCTCGAGGGCCTAACAGGCCTGACGCTCCACACCGAGCAAGAGCGAGCGATCGAGCTGATGGCGGAGATCGCGGAGCTGAAGGCGCAATGAGTCGCATCCGCGCGGTGCTCTTCGATTTTGGCGGCGTGTTCACCCCCAGCCCGTTCGACGGCGCGCGCAATTACGGCGCGCAGATCGGTGCGAGCCCGGAGCGCGTGCTCGAGCTCGTGTTCGGGCCGTATCACGAGGACACGGATCACCCGTGGCACCGGCTCGAACGCGGTGAGATCTCGTTGGTGGACGCGCGCAACGCGATCCTCGAGCTCGGCCGCGCCGAGGGCATCGACGCGGATCCATTCAAGCTGTTCGCCTCGATGGCGGGCGGCTCGCGCGGCGCCTACGACGCGATGGTGGAGCGCGCGCGCGCCATCGTAGGCGGCGGCTATCGGACCGCGCTCGTCACCAACAACATCGCCGAGTTCCGCGCTGCGTGGCGGAAGATGGTGCCGGCCGACGAACTGTTTCAGGTGATCGTGGATTCGAGCGAGGTGGGCATGCGCAAGCCGAACCCCGCGATCTTCCATCACACGCTCGAGTCATTGGGCGGCGTGGCGCCGGAGGAATGCCTGTTCCTCGACGACGCAGCCGGCAACATCGAGGCGGCGGAAAGGCTCGGAATTCGCGGCGTGCTCGTGAAGCCGGACCTCGCGGACGCACTCGCGGCGCTCGACGCGCTGCTGTGAGAGCAGGCCGGTGTGCGTTCAAAACGCTTTCGTCTCGGGCACGTCGGCCATGGACCGGTCGAAAGTGTCGCCCTCCGCGAACGCCAGCTCCGGCGGCACCGTTCCCGGCGTTCCGGGTGCGAACTCCGGCGGCGCGTAATAACCGAGCCCGTAGTTGGCCATGGTGTAGCCGAGCAGAGCGCGCAGCTCCGGGTCGAAGTTCTTGGCGATCTCCGGCGGGCAGCTCATGTACTGATTCTCCTCCTGCCGCAACCAAGCGTTCGCGTAGGTCAAGTTCAACGCGATTCGGTCGCCCCTGGCGCGATTCTCACCGCCGCTGTGAATCACACTCCCGGTGTAGATCATCACGGATCCCGAGGGCATCACGGCCTGGGTGATCTCTCCGTCGTTTGCCTTGCGCTCCCAATCCCAGCGATGGCTGCCAGGAACGACGCGCGTCGCGCCGTTCTCAGCGGTGAACTCCGTGAGCGCCCAGATCGTGTTCAATTGGGGCTCGACCTCGCGCGGCAAGCTCTTGCCCCAGATGAAGCGGTCGCGGTGCAGCTCTTGCGCACCTTGCCCGGGAAGCAGACGAATGATCTGCGTCAGATTGAGCTGGATTTTCTCGGCGTAGGGAGCGAGAAACGCGCGGGCCGTTCCGAGGATCGTCGGATCCAGCAAGAGCTCGCGGACTCCCGCAGAGCGCGACACGAGGCCGCCCGTGCGCGTGGTCTTGGGCCCGGAAAAGGCATCGTCGATGGGTGCAGTCTGCGCAACGAAGGGGCCCAGCTCCGCGAGCATGGCATCGACTCGCTCGTCGGAGAGGAAGCGCTCGAGAATCACTCCACCATCGCGCTCGAGCGCCTGGAGAATTTCGCTCACCGCGGAATCTGCGGGGAGCCGCGAGAGGTCCGTCGGCATCGGGGCCCTTCCGTGGTTGTGGGCTCAGACCAGAAACGCGGTCCGAGGCGGGAGTATCCGCGAGCTCATTTCCTCGCCGACTCGGCGGCCGCCCTACCCGCCCGTCGCCCAAAGAACGTACCGTCCCCTAATGACAAGCCGCTCGAGTAACTGCCGACCGCGATGCCGGCGGTCGCGCGGCCTGCGCCATAGAGCCCAGGAATGATGCGGCCGCCGGGGTCGAGTACGCGGCCGTCGGCGTCGGTGACGAGCCCGCCTAGCGTGAACACGGCGTAGAGACAGCTGTCGGTCGAGCAGTGGAACGCGCCGAAGGGCGACTTTGCGATCGGCTTGAGCCACTCGCTGCCTTTCCCGAACAGCGGGTCCTCGCCGCGCGCCGCGAACTCGTTGTAGACGGAGATCGCGCCTTGCAGCGAGCCCTTCACGAAGCCGAGCTCGGCTTCGAGCTCCGCGATCGTCTCGCCCACTGCCGCGACCTTGCCCGTGTTCGGGTACTCCGCCTTCTCGAAGATCTCGTCATCGACGATCAGCCAAGCCTTGCCGTCCTGATGGAAGAGCGCGGCATCTCCGAGCCGCCCGTAGTAGCTGTCCTCGTTGATGAAGCGCTGGCCCTGTGCGTTCACGAGTGCGCCGCGCTTCAGGCCCCAGGGCTGCGTCACGGGCAGCGAGACCGAAGCTTTGTCCATGTGTGCGACGTCGGCGCCCGCAGCCATGCCGAGCCGGATGCCGCTGCCGTCATCGCCGTCCGCCGCGACGCGCATCGAGCAGCGCAAGGCATCGGGCACCCAGCGCCGCAGCATCTCGTCGTTCAGCACGAAGCCGCCGGTCGCGACGACGGCGCCGCCGCGCGCGCGCAGTGTGCGCTCCTTGCCGTAGCTCTCGGCGACTGCGCCCACGACGGCGCCGTCGGAATCGAGCACCAAAGCCGTCATGCGCGAGTCGCCCTGCACGCGCGCACCCATCGCCTTCGCGCTCGCGATCAGGTGCTTCATGATCACGTGTCCGGTTTGGTGCGGATGCTGCGGCACGTGCCCGCGCGGCGCGGGCTTCGCGAGGTCCTTGAACGGGTGCGTCTTCTCCGAGCCCGACCAGACCAGCCCGTCATCCGTGGGCGGCTCACCCGAGCAGCCGTAATAGAACGTCTGCTTGAACGGAATGCCTTGGGCGCACAGCCAGTCGTAGTGCGCGACGCTGCCTTCGCAATACGGCCGGATCTTCTCCTGATCGGGGGACTTCCCGACCGATGCCATTAGGTATTTGAACATCTCCTCGGCCGAATCCTCGAAGCCGCACGCTTGCTGGAGCTTCGTGCCGCCGCCGAGATAGAGCACGCCGCCCGACATCGCGGACGTGCCGCCGCCCCCGCTCGAGCGCTCGAGCACGATCACATCGGCCCCCGCAGCGCGCGCCTCGATCGCCGCACTCGCCCCCGCACAGCCGAGCCCAACGACCAACACGTCGCACGTCTCATCAAAGCGCGCGATCTCCGAGAGCGACCGAATTCCGGTCCGCATCACCCCTCCCCCACGCCCAACACCACGCGACTCATTCCCAACTCAATGCCTCGAGACGACGAGACGGCACGCAAAGGGGACCAAGCCTTGACGCGTCGGCGCCGCACCTGAACCAACCTCGATGACGAAGCGCCTCCGCGCGTTACGCGAGGCCGCAAGCGAAGCGCGCAGCTCGGCGGAGTCCTCGACGCCGAGCGAAGTAAACAAGTAGAAACGCAAATCTCGCTGGCCCTCATCTGCTTGGAAAACGCGCCATTAAAAGAGCACCGCATCCAAGGAGTACCCGCCTGGCCCCAAAATGAAGAACATCACGCACACCACGGCCAAGTTTATCGTGTACTCGGCCCCGGGTGGGTTGTTCGTGATTAGGTAGCCCGCGCCTTTGTGGCCGAGCACGCCCGCCACGAGCATCGTGCCGATCAGCACGAGGCACGCGGGCCGCGTGAGCAGCCCGAGCGTGAGCGCCGCGCCGCCTCCGAGCTCGGAGAGCATGGCCATGCGCGCATTGAGCTCCGGCATCGGTACGCCGAGGCTGCGCAGCCATTCGGTGAAGCCCTGCAGGTTGCCAGTACCGACGACGCCGAGCTTCCCGAGCGCGTGTATCACGAAGCACACGCCGATCGCGACACGTCCGACGAGCAGCGCGAGATCGGCTGCGCTGGGGAACAGCGCGCCTGTGAGCAGCGAGGCGAGATCCATGTGCGTTTCTCCGAGCGAGGGAACGCTTTCTACCGCAACCCGTTCGCGCCGCGCAGCCCCGAGGCTGTCAATCGGGGTCGGACCCCGATTGACGATCAGCGTCCGAGGAACTTCGCGGGCCGCCGCTCGAGGAACGACGCGACGCCTTCGCGATGATCCTCGGACGCGAAGCACGTCTTCATCGCACTGGTGTGCGCTTCCATGTGCTCGCCGAAATCGCGCGACGCTCCCTGATAGACGAGTTCCTTGATGAGCCGGTGCGAGAGCGGCGAGCCGGCGAGGAAGCTCGTCGCGAGCGCGCGCGCTTCGTCCATCAGCTTCTCGGGCTCGACGACGCGCGCGACATAGCCGATCGCGAGGGCCTCCTCCGCGCCCACGAAGCGGCCCGAGTAGAGCAGCTCGAGTGCGCGCGCTTGGCCGAGCAGGCGCGGCAGGATCCAGGTGCCGGCGCCGGTATCGGGCACGAGGCCGCGGTGGGCGAAGTTCCAGGCGAAGCGCGCGCGTGTCGTCGCGATGCGCACGTCGCACTGGCTCGTGAACTCGGCGCCCATGCCGACCGCTGCGCCGTCTACCGCCGCGATCACGGGCTTTGCGCAGGTAACCAGCGGCCACCAGCGATCGGTCTCGTCGGCGCGCCCGCGCAGGCCGCGATTTTCCGGCGGGCGGCTCGCCAGATCCGCGAGGTCCGTGCCCGCGCAGAACGCGCCGCCCGCGCCCGTCACGATCACGACGCGTGCACTCGCGTCTTCGCCCGCGCGCTTCGTCGTCTCGATGAACTCGCCGAGCACCGCAAACGACATCGCGTTTCGCTTCTCAGGGCGGTTGATCGTGATCGTCGCGATGCCATCGGTCACTTCGTACAGAATCGCGCTCATGGCGGTCTCCTCGTTGCGGGGTTCTCTCGTGGCTCCACCCTAATTGGTGGCGACTGCAGTCTCGCTAGGCGCCGGCGTCACCCAGATCGGCGACGACCACGCGCGCGGCTCTTCGGGCACGAGGCAATCCTCGCTGCGATCCTCGCGTGCGCACATCTTCACGCTCGTGCAGTTCCCCTGCGCGTCGCGTTCGCAGCGCATCCCGCCTGCGTTCACCGTGGGCGCGGCCGCCTCGAAGGCGCGCGCGTAGTAGAGCGTCTCGCGCCCGCCGGCCGCGAAGTCGGGATCGGTCACGGTGGCAGTACAGCCCTCCGCGCCCGCCGCGCACGAGATCGTCTGCCAAGGATCCTGGATCAACTCCGCCATCGGCTCATCCACGACTTGTTGGGGACGAATGCGCACGATCTCGATGCGCACGACCTTGCGCCGCACGTCGCTCGGGTTGTGGCACTCGCCGCGGCAGATGCGCGCCACGTCGCCCCGGCCGAGCGCATCGACACTTTCGTCCGGGCAGCCGGGCTTCTGCTCGAACGAGCCGAGCGCGCGCACCTGGAAGACGGGCGCCTCCGCGAGCGCAACCTCGCTGCCCATCGCTGCGACGCTGCCGGGCGCCGCGCCGGGCGGGTTCACGAGATCGAACCAGAGCTGAATGCGCGGGCCGCTCGTCCCGTACACCTCACGGCGCTGAAGCGCGCGCCAGATCGCGTCGCGATCGCGGCCGTCGGCATGCACCGCAGTCAGCCCACCAGTCGTCAGGTACGACTGTTGACGTTCCGTCTCGAAGAGCTGGAAACCACTCAGGTCGGCGGCCTCGTCGAACGGCACGGAGCGCGGCTGCGGCGCCACCTGGGGCGGCGCCATCGAGCGCGCGACGATGCCCGTGCGCAGCGGCCGCGCCGCGCCGTTCATCGCCTCGCTGTGGCCGATACGAATCGGCTTGTAGCCGGTGCCGGGCCGCGCGAAGTGATTATCGCTCGCGGCAATCACGCCGAGCCGGAAGCGACGCGGGTTCGCGGGATCGTCGAAGTTGCCGAGCGCGAGGATGTACTGCATCGAGCTGAGCGGCCGATAGTTGAACGCGGGCACCTTGCAGTCCCGACATTGTCCCGCGTCGAGCCATTCCTCGGCCTTCGCGCCCGGCACGGTGAGATGCCCAGGAAGGCCCGCTGCGAGGTAATTCGTGCGCGCCTGCACTGCGCGCTTCTCGCACTCCTCGGCGCTCTCGCCGGCGGCCGCGCAGCGCGCGCGGATCAGCTCGCCCGCGTGCCAGCACGAGGGCAAGTAATCAGGGCGCGGCGGCGGGCAGATCGCGTTGCCGCTCGCGTCCCAGTCGATTTCCTTCCAGTCGCGATAGGCCTCGGAGTCGCCGTGGCCCGAGAACACCTCGATCAGCGTCTGGCGCTGCTCGTCGTGCTGCGCGCCCACGAGCTGCTTGTCCCACTTCGAGCCCGCGGGTGTGTACATGCCCCAGCTCGTCCCGTGCGGAATCACGATCGAGTCGTGGCCCCAGTCATCGAGCTTCTCGAACAGCTCCGCGGGCGTCGCCGCGAGCTCGATGCAGTCGCGGGGCAGATCGCGTTCGCGGACGCCCTTCGGACAGATCTCGGCGGCGTCGCTCTCGGCCTGGAAGCGTGCGAATTCGTGGAAGCGCCCGCCTTCCGTGAGTGCGGCCAAGCCGCGTCCGAGCAGCGGTGCTGTCACGAGTTGGCGCGAGGCCGGACGCTCGGCGCCGATCGGGCGCGCCGGAATGCGCGCGTCGTCGGTGTGCGCGAGCACGATGTTCTTGTGCCCATAATGATTTTCTGGCGTGTCCCCGATCTGCGTCCACTCCCAACCGAGGAACGCGACGGTGTCGGGGTTCGCGGGATCCACGATCACGGCGTTGCATTGCCGGATCGAGCTCACGATCTCAGTCCAGTGCTGCGGCGTCAGACGCTCCGCGTGGTCGTTGATCGACCAGAAGTCGAGCGCGGAACAGAAGCGCGCGAAGTCGCAGGCATCCGCCGGCGGATGCGCGCCTTCGCCGCCGAGCGCGGGCAGGCTGAAGCTGAACGCATCGTCGGAGAAAGTGGTGTGCACGTGCAGATCGCCGAACAGGATCTGCTTCGCGCCGGGTGCCGCGGGCACAGCGACCGAGCGCGGCGTCGCGTGAGGCGTGCCCGGCGCCTCGTGTGCGCCGAAGCGCCCGCGGCCCGCCTCGCGCACGACCAGCAGGCCGGCGCCCGCCAGTAACAACAACAGCACGAGGCCGAGGCCGAGCTTCCGCATGCGCGCTCCTTCGAGGTACCGAGCGTGCCACGAGTCCGGCGCTGGGCGCGAGCGCGATTCGCAGCCTCGAACGCACGAGGCCGGCGGCCGCTCAAGCGACCGCCGGCCTCTCGAGGCGCGAACTCCGGCTTAATCGCCGAAGTGGTAGGACGCCGTCATGCCGTAGGAGCGCGGCATCTGGCGGAAGGCGCTGATGCTTCCGCCTTGGAACACGGAGTCGAAGTAGCCGGTCGTGACGATCTCGTCGGTCACGTTGTTCGCCCACGCCTGAATGTCGAAGCGCTCATCCGGCGAGCGGAACCCGGCCTGCAGGTTCAGCTTGATGTACGCGTCCTGCATCTTGCGCGGATCGAGGTCGGAGCTGGTCTTGTGGCGGCCGCGGTAGTAGAGGTTGCCGCCGCCGTACCAGGACCAGCCCGTGCCGAAGAACGGCCGCTGAATCGACGAGCTCAAGCTGCCCGTCCACGCCGAGGCCTGCGGGATGCGATGCCCGTCGGCCAACTGGTCGCTCGCGAACACATTGCCCGTTCCAGATCCGCCCGGCAGCGTGTCGAGGCCACCGGTCGTCGCGTTGTTGGGGCAGCGGTTCACGGACAGATCCGGGTACTGCACCTCGAAGCACTGATTGATGTCGTCGCCATAGCGCGTGTCGGCATACGTAACGGAGAAGCTGGAGATCACGCCATCCCAGGGATAGGCAGTCAACTCGAGCTCGGCGCCGCGCGACAGCACTTGTTCGATGTTGTCGATGATGAAGCCGAACCCCGTGAACGTGTTGAGCTGGAAGCCGGAGAAATCCGTCCAGAACAACGCCACGTTCGCGGTGAGGCGCCCGTCGAAGAATTGCGTCTTCAGGCCCAGCTCGTAGTTGAGCGACTCTTCCGGCTTGAACTTCGTGCTGTCGTCCGGCCGACACCACACGCCGTTCGCCGCAGAACCCGAGAGCACGGTATTGGCCGGCTGCAGAACCCGCGCTGCGTCGATGACGATGCAATTGAAAGCATCCGCATCGAGGTTGAAGCCGCCCGCCTTATAGCCACGCGACACGCTGCCATAGCCGTTGATGTCGTCGCTGAACGCGTAACCGAGCTGCACGGTGCCGCTCCAGTTGCGCTTCACGAAGTCGCCTTCCCAGCTGAAGTTGTCGCAGGTGTTGCTGAGGCTCTGGCGGAGCGACTGCGAGAGCGAGGTCGCCAGGAAGTTTCCGAGCCCGTTGTTGGGGAAGGTGGTCGCGCGGTCGCAGTACGGCGCACTCGAGAGCGTGCCCGGAGCCGTGCCGTTGTGGAGACCCGAGCCTTCCTTGCGCTCCCAGCCGTAGCGCGCGCCGAGTGTGAGCGAGAGGCGGTCCGTGGGGTGCACGATGTTGTGCGTGAAGATCGACCAGCCCTTGGTGTCCTGCGAAAATACCGACTCGCGGCCCTCGCCGTCGGGGAAGCGGCTCGCGTAGCCCGGGATCGTGATCGAGCGCTGCACCTGCAGGTCGATGTATTGGCCGGTCGCCGTTGCGATCTTCACCTGGCCCGCGTTGACGAGATCCTCGGAGTAGCCGTACCAGCCGAACAGCCAGTCGAGATCCATCAACTGCTCGACCGTGCCGCCGGCTTGCAGCTCGAGGCTCCAGTTCTCCCAGTTCTCGTCAGTGTCGCCGGGGCGCAGCACATCGACGTTGGTGAAGTCGATGTCCTGCGTGCGGAAGATGTCGGTCTGGCGGTGCGCCAGGATGCCCTTGAACTTCACGACGTCGAGGTCCCAGTTCGCCTCGGCCGAGAGACCCCAGTCGTTGACGTCTTCCTGCGGATCGGTGTTCGTGCCAACGCGCAGCTCGTCGCGATTCTGCGGGCCGAGCGCCGGAAAGATCGACGCGCCCGGGAAGGTCGCCCCGAGACCCAGCAGCAGGTTTCCGTTATCGCCGACCGTCGTCTGCACCGCCGGACAGCAGTGCTCGCGCATCTTCGTGTAGTCCGCGATGAAGCGGATGTCGAAGCTCTCGGTGGGCGCCCAGAGGAGCTGCCCCTTCAGCGCCCAGCGATCGCGATCCGAGAAGGTGTCCTTGCTGTCGATGTCATCGTAAAAACCGTCGCGCAGGTTGTAAGAGCCGGCGAGCCGAAACGCGAGCGACTCACCGAGGATCGGACCGGTGACGCTGCCCTCCACTTTGCGCTGGTCGAAGTTGCCGATCGTACCGAGCACGTGGCCGCCCCAGCTGAACTCGGGCTGCTTCGTAATGATGTGCACGAGGCCCGCGGACGTGTTCTTGCCGAACAGCGTGCCCTGCGGACCGCGCAGCACCTCGACGCGCTCGATGTCGATCAAGTCCTGCATCGCGAGGCCCGCGCGGCTGCGATAGACGCCGTCGATGAACGTGCCGACGGCGGATTCGAGGCCCGGGTTGTTACCCGACGTGCCGACACCGCGGATGCGGATCACGCCACCGTTCGTCGTGCTGTTCGAGTCCGTGACGACGAGGCTCGGCGCGACCTGCTGGATGTCCTTGACGTCCGAGATGCCGCGCGCCGCGAGGCCCTCCGCCGTAATCGCGGTGACCGCGATCGGCACGGCCTGAATGTTCTGCGTCCGCCGCGTCGAGGTGATCGTGATGATCTCGACGTCGCTCGACTGCGGCGCCTCCACGGCCGTGGCATCGGGGTCGGCCTCCTGGGCGAGCAGCGGCGAAGCGAGCAAGAGCGTCAGCGTGATAGCGGGAATCCGACGCAGAGCAGTGGCGGGCGCGAACATGCGAGTCTCCTTGTGAGCGGCACCTGACTCGGGGCACACGGCGAAGCCGCGGACGACCCAAGGGCCAGGCATTGTGAACTCACTCGGGCCGCGAGGGAAGGGGGAAAACGCTCAGGTTCCGCGTTGACTCTGCGTCAATCGCGACTCGTCTCGGCCACTGCGGTCGCCTGCCCCGGCGTGGCAGGTGCCCAGCCGAGATAGATCGGCGACGACCAAGCACGGGGCTCGCGCGGCGCGAGACAATCGTCCATTACGCCGTCGGGTCCTGGACAGAGCCGCGCCTTCAGGCAGTTCCCGGCCTCGTCGCGCTCGCAAAGAATGCCGCCAGCATTGATGGCCTGATCCTCCGCCTCGTAGACGCGGGCGTAATAGAGCACCTCGCGTCCGAGCGTCGCGAACTCGGGATCCGAAAACTCGGCGCTGCAGCCCGCCGGATCTCCGGAGCAGGGCAGCACCAGAAACGGATCATCGATCAACTTCGCGACGGCTTCGCCGGGCGCTTGTTGGGGGCGGACGCGTACGATTTCGATCCGCGTGATCGGGCGACGCACGTCGCTCGGGTTGTGGCACTCGCCTTTGCAAAGCCGCTCGATGCCGTCGGGGCCGAGCGCGCCGAGCGACTCCTCGGGGCAGCCCGGCTGCTGCTCGAATGCGCCTGCCGCGCGCACGCGAAACAGCGGCGCTTCGGACATCGTCACTTGCGCGCCCATCGGCGCCGGCCCGCCCGGCGCATTCATCAGCTCGAACCAGAGCAGTGTGCGCTGGCCGGTGGTGCCGTAGACCTCGCGGCGTTGCAGGGCGTCCCACACCGCAGCGCGATCGCGCCCGGCCGCGTGCACGGCGGTGAGGCCGCCCATCATGAAGAACGAAGCCTGGCGCTCGAACTCGGTGACCTGGAAGCCGGAGTACGCGCTGGGGTCGAACGCGCGCGGCTGCGCGGCAGGTTCGCGCGTGGGCGCCGCCTGCTGCGCGGCGAGAATTCCCGTAACAGGTTCGCCGTTCGATTCGGTGTTGCCGCGCCGGTTCACCTGCTTGAAGCCCGTGCCGGGGCGCGCGAAGTGATTATCGCTCGCAGCGATGTAGCCGAAGCGAAAGCGGCGCGGGCGCGACGCGTCCTCTGCGAAGTTACCGAGCGCGGCGATGTACTGCGCCGAGCCGCCCGGGCGGTAGTTGAACGCGGGCTCGTCGCAGTCGCGACATTGCCCGGCATCGAGCCACTCCGCGGCCGCCTCGCCGTCGACGACCAGGTGCGCCCCGACGCCCGCCGCCGCCGCGAGCTCGCGCGTCTTCGCGGCGCGCGCCTCGCACTCCGCTGCGCTCGCGCCTTCGCGCAGGCAGCGCTCGCGAATGAGCTCGCCCGCGCGCACGCAAGTCGGCAGGTAATTAGGCTGAACCGGCGGGCAGAGCGCTTTGCCTTGCGAGTCGAACTCGATCTCCCGGAAATCGGCGAAGCGCTCCGAGTCGCCGTGGCCCGAGAAGATTTCGAGCAGCGTTTGCCGGTCGTCGTCGTGCATGCGACCCGCGAGCTGCTTGTCCCATTTGGAACCGGGCGGCGTATAGAAGCCCCAGGTCGTGCCATGCGGAATCACGAGCGCGTCGACGCCCCAGTCGTCGAGCTTGTCGAACAACACGTCGGGCGTCTCGGCGATCTCGACGCAGTCCGCGGGCAGGTCGCGCACCGGGACGCCTTCGGGACAGAACAGCGAACCGTCGCGCTCGGCGAAGTAGCGCGCGAGATCGCGGTAGCGCGCGTGCCCGCCCGCCAGTGCCGCGAGGCTGCGCTGCAAAAAGGACGGGCCGCCGCTCTGGCGGATCTGCATGGCGCGGCCCCCCGCCGCGATTGGCCGCGCCGGCACGTCGGCATCCTCGAGCCCGCGCAGCACGACGTTCTTGTGCCCATAGTGGTCGTCGGGCGTCGCACCGATCTGCGTCCACTCCCAGCCGAGGAAAGCGACCGTGTCCGGGTGATCGCCCGCGCCGGAGACCGCGTTGCACTGCCGAACCGACGCGACCGTATCGAGCCAGTTGCGCGGCGTGAGGCCCTCGGCGTGGTCGTTGATCGACCAGAAGTCGAGCGCCGAGCAGTGGCGCGCGAAGTCGCACGCGTCCGCGGGCGGATGAGCGCCCTCGCCCACCATCGCGGGCATGCTCAGCATGAACGCATCGAACGAGAACGTCGTGTGGACGTGCAGGTCGCCGAACAGAATCTGCTTCGGCTCCGCGACGCCGAGCGCGGCTGCGCTGCTCGCGACGCGCGCTGCCTCTCCTGCGACCGCGGCCGCGCTGCGTGCGGGGCCGTGTGGAATCCCAGGCGCGTCGCTCGTGCCGAGCCAACCCATGCCCGCGACGAACACGACCGCGCCCGCCGCCGCGAACAGCAGCGCCACCCCGATTGCGAGTCTTCTCAAGGGAGCTCTCCTCGTGCGCCGCCCAGTTCGCGCTCGCCGTTTCAGTCAAGCCGCGCTCCGGAGTAGCCGAGAACGAGGCATGTCTCCGAACGCCGAACGTGTGCTCGCGGGCTGGGATTTCGCGCTTCCTGCCGCGGAGAAACCTCGCGCATTCTGGGCGCGAACGCAGCGCGCACTCAAACGTTTCCTGGCTGGCGCTCCCGAAGATGCACTGATCCGCTCGGCGTTCACGGATCGCTCGCGCACCCAGCTTGCGGCGGTCGCGCTGCTCACGCTGCCGCTCTGCTTCGCGTGGCTACCGGGGAGCCCGGTCGGCCGCTGGGCGATTCTGTTCTCGCTGATCTCGGGCTTGCTGCTCGCGGTACGGCTCGAGGCGCCGGACAATGCGCGAGCGAATCCGCTCGCTCTGCTCGCGGGCGGCGTGCTGTACGCGATCGCGCTGAGCGGCGTCGCGTGGGAGCTGCTCGGGCCCGCGGCGCTCCGCGTCGATCCCCGCCACGCGCTCGCGGCGATCGTGGCGGTGCTCGGCGTACTCGCGACGCGCAGCGACCCGCGCGTCTGTGCGCTCGGTGCGGGCGTCGGCGTGCTCTCGGTCGGTGCACTGCACGCGTTCGGCGCGAATGCGGGCGAGGCGAGCGCTGCGCCCGCATTGATTACGGCGGGCGGCGCCGGGCTCGCGAGCACGCTCGCGGCCGCGCGCGGTCAACGACTCGCGCGCTTCGCGATCCTCGACAGCGCGAGCGGCGCACTGCATGCCGCTGCGTTCGATCGCTGCCTGCGCGGCGCACAGCAACACGCGCGCTCGACGACGCAGGCGATCACGCTCGCGAAGATCGAGTTCTCCGCGCTGCGCGAAATCCGCGAGACCCACGGCCACGCACTCGCGGACTCGCTGCTGCGCTGGCTCGCGAGTGTGCTGATCGACCGCTTCCGCGCCACCGATTTGCTCGGCCGCACGGGCCAGGACGAGTTCTCGCTCGCCTTGCTCGACACGGATCACCCCGGCGTCGAGCGCCGCCTCGAGCGCCTGCGCGACGAACTCGAGACGATCGAGCTGAGCCGCGGCGGGCAGCGCGAGCCGATCGCGTTGCGCGTCGGCTTCGGACTCGCCGCGTTGCCGCGCGAGGCCTTCGATGCAGCCGGCGCGCAGAAGCTCGCCGACCAGCGGCTCGCGCTCGCGCGTTGGCGCGCGAGACAGGCGGCCTAGCGCCTCCGCGCATTCGGCCGCGACGCTCGAAACTCCCTCCGAACGCCCGCGCTGTGGCGTTAGAGTGCGCCGGCCACCAGGAGCCCATGCTTCGATGACCGAGCCCGCCGCCACGCACTCGCCGTTCGTCCCCGCGGAGCGTTCGATCGCCGAGCTCACGCTGCTCCCGATCGTGTTGGGGACGCTGCTCGGGATCCTGTTCGGCACCGCGTCGCTCTACCTCGCGCTGAAGACGGGCCTCACCGTGAGCGCGTCGATTCCCGTCGCGGTGATGTCGATCTCGATCTTCCGCTGGCTCCAGAGCGCGTTCGGACTACGGCGCGCGACGATCCTCGAGAACAACATCGTGCAGACGGCGGGCTCCGCGGGCGAGTCGATCGCGTTCGGCGTCGCGGTGACGATGCCCGCGCTGATGACGCTCGGCTTCGACATGGAGCTGCCGCGCATCATGACGATCGCGCTGCTGGGCGCGCTGCTCGGCATCCTGATGATGATTCCGCTGCGCCGCGGCCTCGTGGCTCGCGAGCACGGCAAGCTCGCGTTCCCGGAAGGCACCGCCTGCGCCGAGGTGCTGATCGCTGGCGAGAAGGGCGGCACCACCGCGAAGACCGTGTTCACGGGCCTCGGCGTCGGCTTCTTCGCGAAGCTGCTGAACGGCGACGGCGGGCTCGGCGTGATCAAGGCGACCGCCGAGCGCAGCCTCGGCTGGTTGAAGGGCGGCTCGGTCGCACTCGACGCCGCGCCCGAACTGTTAGGGGTCGGCTACATCCTCGGCCCGCGCACCGCGAGCATCATGGTCGGCGGCGGCGTGCTGTCGTATCTCGTGCTGATCCCATTGATCTCGATCGTGGGAGACGGGCTCACAGCACCGCTCTTCCCCGCAACGCTGCCGATCTCGCAGCTCTCGCCCGGCCAGATCCGCAACGAGTACATCCTCTACATCGGTGCGGGTGCCGTCGCGACCGGCGGCATGATCGCGCTCGCGCGCGTGCTGCCGATGCTCGCGGGCGCGTTCGTCGCGGGGCTCGCGAGCCTGCGCGGCGGCGCGAGCGCGAGCGCCGCGCCCGAGCGCACCGACCGCGACCTCTCGATGACGACCGTCGTGCTCGGCAGCCTCGCGCTCGTCGCCGGCCTCATGCTCTTCCCGTCGCTCGGCGTCTCGCTGCCCGCGGCGCTTCTGATCCTCGTGTTCGGCTTCCTGTTCGTGACGGTGTCCTCGCGCCTGACCGGTGAGGTCGGCTCCACCTCGAACCCGATCTCGGGCATGACCGTCGCGACGCTGCTGCTCACCTGCCTACTCTTCCTCGCGTTCGGCTGGACATCGCCCGCCGATCGCCTGACCGCGCTCTCGATCGCCGCCGTGGTCTGCGTCGCTTCGTCGAACGGCGGCACCACCGCGCAAGATCTCAAGACGGGCTTCTTGGTCGGCGCGACGCCGCGCGCCCAACAGATCGGCATCCTGATCGGCGCGGGCATCTCCGCGCTCGTGATCGGCGCGACGCTCCAGCTCTTCAACGACGTGCGCACCGTCTACGCCAAGCGCGAATTCCCTGGCGTCACGATCGCGCAGACGCAGTTCGAGCAGCGCGAGCCGCTGCGCGGCCCCGATGCGAAGCACGATGCGGGCACCTACAACGTCGTGCACCTGACGAGCGACGAGACGCCGGAAGGCGTGCCGCCGGGCCGCTACCTCGTCGATGACGCCGGCGCGATCCGGTACTTGGTCGATCCGGGCATCAACGGCGTGGTCACGCAGCGCGACGACGGCACCGAAGTCAAGAAATTCGACGCGCCGAAAGCGCGCCTGATGTCGCTCGTGATCGATGGCATCCTCACCCAGAAGCTGCCGTGGGGCCTCGTCGGCATCGGCGCCTTCATCGCAATCACGCTCGAGCTCGCGGGCGTCTCGTCGCTCCCGTTTGCCGTCGGCGTCTATCTGCCGCTCTCCGCCTCGAGCCCGATCTTTTTCGGCGGCGTCGTGCGCTGGCTCGTCGATCGTCGCCGCAAGACGAACGCCGCCGAGAGCGACTCCTCTCCCGGCGTGCTCGCCGCTTCGGGCCTGATCGCCGGCGGCGCGATCAGCGGCACCCTGCTCGCCCTGATTGCCGGCGCGAGCGAGGAATTCTCCGGTGCGCTCGCGATCGGCCGGTTTCTGCCCGCCATCGCCGCGAGCGATCTCCTCGCTCTGGTTGCCTTCGCACTGCTCGCCGCTTGGCTCTGGGCGGTGGGGCGAGAGAAGCTGCTGAAGCCGAGTTGAGGTTCAGCCGCGGGCGACGCGCTCCGCGGCCTCCGACGCAGCCTGCAAGCAAGCCACCAGGTCGGGAACGACGTTCTCCGGGTTCTCCTCGTACTCGAGCGACAGCGCGCCCGAGAACTCGATCTCTCGGAGCGCCGCGAACACGGCTTCGAGCTCGAGCTTCCCATCGCCGAGAATGCACCCGTCCGCGAGCGCGCCCGCTTCGACGAAATCCTTGAGATGTACGCCATGCACGCGCTCAGCGAACTTGCGGATCGCCGCGACGGGATCGATGCCGCTGCGAATGAAGTGTCCGGTGTCCAAGCACGCGCCGAGGTTCGGATGGCGGCCGTCGAGCGCGGCGAGAATCTCCTCCGGCGTTTCCCACGGCAGGTGCGGGCCGTGATTATGGATCGCGAGCCGCACGCCCGGATGCGCAGCACAGAGCGCGTCGAGCTCGGGAATCAGCTCCGCGCTCGGCATGATCGTCAGCACGGGAATGCGCGCACGCTCCGCGAACGCGAACAGCCGCTGCGCAGCCGCTGCATCGGAGAGCGCGTTCACGCCGTGCGCCGCGATCGCGACGCCGCGCCGCGTGCACGCAACGAGGGCGGCATCGATCGCGGCAGCGTCCTCGCTCACGCGCAGGTGCTCCCCGAACGCGATCGGCCCGAGCTTCGTCTCCGGAATCAGCTCGACGTGGGCGAGCCCGAGTGCGTGGACGATGTCGAGCGCCGCCTCGAACGTGTAATGCCGCAGCGAGTAGCTCTGAATTCCCATCGCGAACCCGCCATAAGCGAGCCGCAGCGGCGACACGTGCGGCGCCCGCGATTCCGCCGCCCCACACCCGAGCGCGCCGCCCGCCGCGAACGCTGCGCTCGCCGCGAGCCCTCCGCGCAAGACATCCCGTCGCGTCCATCGTCTCTGCATCGCCGTCTCCCAGATCGCGCGCCCATCCTACTCCCACGACTCAACGAAATACTCGCACGCGCGCAGCGTGAATCGTCTGCGCCTCAACGGCGCAGCCGATTCACCTTCCCCCTAACACACCGTCGCGCGCCAACGACTGCAGAGTGCCCGGAGCGAGGGCGGGACGGGAGCGCCGAAGCGAAGGGCCGGTAGCCATCCAGCGGCCCGCCGGCCCACACGCCCCTCAATGCGAAAGCGCCCCGGAACGCCCGCATGCATGCCTCGCCGCCCAGACGCCACAAAACACCCACCGTCCCGCCACCTCGACACCAAGGCCCGCAGCGCAGGCGCCCCTCCCGCCCTCGCGCTAGCAACCAACCCTCTTCGGTCCCGCTTGCCTTCCCGCCCCCGCCTGCCCCATCGTCGAAAGCACCCCGAGGACCACCCATGCTGAGCAAGTTCGACGACTACCCGATTCACCAAACCCCCGAGCCCATCGCGCACGTCGCAACCGCGAGCCGCAACGCCTACGACCGCTACTGGTTCAACGGCTACGCCGACGACGGCAGCTGGTATCTCGGCATTGGCGCCGCGATCTACCCGAACCTGGGAATCATGGACTGCGGCGTCTCGCTCGTGATCGACGGCGAGCAGCATGCGTTCCATGCGTCGCGCCGGGCGCCGCGCGAACCGAGCGACGTGACGATCGGGCCGTTCCGGCTGGAGATTCTCGAGCCGATGATGTCGCTGCGCGTCGTGATCGACGACAACACGACGGGCATCAGCGGCGAACTCTTGTGGATCCCGCGCACCGCCAACATCGAGGAAGGCCGACAGACGCACGGGCGCGGCAAAGGCATCATGGACGCGACCCGCTTCAACCAGTTCGGCCATTGGCAGGGTGAGCTGCGCTACGCGGGCAAGACGCTGCGGCTCGACCCGAAGAAGAACTATGGAACGAAAGACCGCTCGTGGGGCATCCGCCCGGTCGGCGAAGGCGACCCCGCCGGCGCGCCGCCGCAGGCGCCCCCGCAGTTCTTCTTCCTGTGGGCGCCGCTCCACTGGCCTGATAAGTGCACGCACGTGGGCCTGTTCGAGGATTCGTGGGGACAGCCCTGGCACTTCGACGGCATGATCTGTCCGGTCTACGCGGACCCGAAGAAGATTCCTGGCGTCGAGGACCCTGGCACCGAACTGCTCGCCGGCGCGGAACACCGATTGGTGTACGTGCCCGGCACGCGTCGCGCCGCGCGCGCCGAGCTCACGCTCATCCAGAAGACCGGCAAGCGCATCGAGATCGAGATGGAGCCGACGCTGTGCTTTCGAATGAAGGGTATCGGCTACTCGCACCCCCAGTGGGGCCACGGGCGCTGGCAGGGCGAGCTCGCGATCGGCGGCGAGAGCTGGAAGCTCGCGGACGTGAACGAGATGGCGATGGAGAACCAGCACATCCAGCAGGTGATGCGCGTGCGCTCGGGCGGCGACACCGGAATTGGCGTGCTCGAGCAGATCGCGATCGGTCCGCACGTGCGGTACGGCTTCAAGGATCTGCTCGATCCGGCGCGCTGAGCCCGAGAGCGTGGCGACGCGCCGCGTGCGCGTCGTCGAGCACCGCCTCGCGGAGTCGGTGCTGTGCACCGCCTCGCGCCCGCTCGACCCGCGCTGCGCGCGCTTCACCGACGGTTGTTACGGCTACGAGGAGCACTCGGCCGGCGCGCTCGCGCGCAGCGAGTTCGCGACGGCGAGCCTCGTGATGATCTTCGAGATCGGCGCGCCGCTGCGCGTCTCGAATGGCGCGCGCGACGTGCGGCATGCCGGCGGCTTCGTCGCCGGCCTGCACGACGGGCCGACGCGCACCGCGCACGCGGGCCACCAAGCCGGTGTGCAGCTCAACCTCTCCGCGCTCGCCGCGCGCGAGCTGCTCGGCATTCCGCTCGCGGAGCTGGCGCACGACGTCGTCGCGCTCGCCGATGCGCTGCCGCGCGCGTACCGCCAGCTTCCGCGCCAGCTCGGCGAGCTCGCGACGTGGGAGGCGCGCCTCGACGCGGTGGAGGACCTGCTGCTGCGCGCGCCGGAGCCGCCGCGCGCGTGCATCGCGGAGTTGGCGTGGGCCGTCGCGCA
>JANNKN010000354.1:0-4114 GCA_031396315.1 Deltaproteobacteria bacterium | reverse complement strand
CATCCGCGGGAGCGAGCCACCGCGTGGATCGGGCGCTCGCCCCGCCCGAGATCGAGTTCCGCAGAGTGCACGGCGCGACCCTGCTCGCATTGCACACCGCAGCGCGGGGCCCAACACACCGCTTTCGCAGTCGCGACGCGGTGAAGCCGAGCGCGAACGACCACCTGAGCCCTGGGGGCTCGGAAGCCGCGACGAGCTATCAGCGAAGCGAGCCGGAGTCTTCGGAGGCGAGCGAGCCCAACAAGGCTCGCCAGCGACGCGCCTCGACCTTCGCAGCCGACTCGCACACCCTCCGCGACGCCGGCCGCCAGCGCACCTCGCGCGCTGGCGGAGAGAGAGGGATTCGAACCCTCGAGGCGCTTTCGCGCCTGGCGGTTTTCAAGACCGCTGCCTTCAACCGCTCGGCCATCTCTCCGGGCCGCACGCTAGCGATTCGCCTCGCCGATGCGCCGGGAGGATGCGGCCCGCGCATCACGCCTGCGTCAGCAGAATCATCCGCTCGCAGCGCTCCAGCAGATCCACGCTGCCGCTCTTGATGCGGGAGGTGCGCGCCTCGACGTCCACCATGCGGCGCTCGATCCACGAGGCCGCGACGTCGAAGCGGCGCGGGTCGTGCTTCGCTTGCCGTAACAGCTCGGTCGCGACGATCACGCTGATCACCACCTCGGCGAGCGATTGCGAGGAGAGCAGTGCGTAGCGCGCGTCCTTGGCGAGCGCGCCCGCGGATTCGAGGATGAGCTTGATGCCGCCGCGCACGCGCTCGGCGTAAGCCGTGTAGGGCGGCGCGGTGAGCTCGGCGAGCTCGCGCAGCGCCTCGTCGAACACGACGCCGAGCGCGCCTTTCCCGATCTCCTTGAGCGCGAACGAAACCTGGATCTCGCTCGTGCCTTCGTAGATCGTGGTGATGATCGCATCGTTGTGCAGCTTGCCGACTTCGGACTCGGCCATGAAGCCGATGCCACCGTGTGCCTGGATCGCGTGGCGCGTGATCTCGACGCAGCTCTCGGTCGCGAGGTATTTCGCGAGCGGCGTGAGCAGCCGGATGCGCACGTCGTTGCGCTCCCAGATGCCTTCCCACTTCGCGCGGTCCGCTTCGCTCATCGTCTCGCGCTCGAGGAATGCCCGGATCGAGCGATTCCGGTCGATCAGCGCGCAGGTGCGATAGAGCAGCGCGCGGCTGCCTTCGAGCGCGAGCATCATGCGCGCGAGCACGTTCTTCATCAGCGGCTGGTCGCCGATCGGCATACCGAACTGTTTGCGCTCGCGGGAATAAGAGATCGCCGCGCTGAGTGCGGCCTCCGCGATGCCGATGCCCTGGGCCGCGACGCCGAGCCGCGCGTTGTTCATCAGGGAGAGCATCGCCTTGAAGCCGTCGCCCTTCTTGGCGACGAGGTAGCCCTCGGCGTGCTCGAAGCGAACCGCTGCGGTCGGCGAGCCGTGGATGCCGAGCTTTTCCTCGAGCCGCACGACGATCACGCCGTTCTTGCGCCCATCGGGCAATACGCGCGGGCAGACGTAGAGCGAGAGCCCGCGCGTGGTGCCCTTCGAGGCCTCGAACGTGTCGGCGTCGCGCGCGAGCACGAGATGCACCGCGCTGCCGCCGTTCGTGATGAAGATCTTGTCGCCATCGAGGAAGACCTTGCCGTTCTCCTCGGTCGCACGCGTCGTGATGCCACCCAGATCGGAACCTGCTTGCGGCTCGGTGAGATCCATCGCGCCCATGATCTCGCCCTTGGCGAAGCCCGGGAGGTAGCGCTGCTTCAGCTCCTCGCTGCCATAGAGCTGGATGTCGTCGGCAACGCCGGCCTGCAAACCGATGATGGTCATTAGGCCGCCATCCGCGCGCGAGATCATTTGCAAGAGCGTGTTCGTGATGAGGACCGGCAGGCCGAAGCCGCCGTATTGCTCGTCGACGCCGAACGAGACGAGCCCGGCCTCCGCGAGCGCCTTGTAACCGCGCGCGATGTGCGGCGGATGCACCACCTCGCCGTCCACGAGCTTCGCCGCCTGCGCCCAGCCCGCGCGCATCTCGGGCTCCAGCGACGCGCACAGCTTCGCTGCGGTGTCGAGAATCTCAGAAAGCGCGTCGCGCTCGGCTTGAGGATCCGCGTCCGCGCCTTTGCGCATCGAGAAGTAGGTGTCCCAGTCGACGCCATCTCTCAGGTAGAAACGAATCGCGTCGCCCAGGTACGGGATCATCTCGATCCTCCTCGCGTGAACGTGACGAAGCGCTTTCGGCGCGGCGTCCGGCGCGTTTGAATGCTGCGAGCCAACCGCGGGCCGCGGCGCATGCGCAGCCACTTCGTAATCTACGCGCAGATTCGAGAGATCACTCGACTAGTTCGGAGGCGGCGCCGTAGCGAAGCTGAATCGCTGTGCAGCGCCCTTCACGTTCGAGCGTCAACACGTACATCCGGTCGTACTCGTGGTGCCCGATCGGCGCGGCCTCGCCGCAGCCGAGTTTTTTGACCAATTGCGGCACGACGTCGCTGTGGCTCACGACGAGTGCGCGCGTTCCGGGTGCGAACGAACGGAGTGCGGCGGCCAAGTCGCTGCGCACTACCCGCGGCTCGAGGCTCAGCGCCTGCGCGAGCGGCGCAGCCGTTTCCTGCGTGCGTCTCCATTCGCTCACGACGATCGCCGTGAGCCTCGCAGCGCTGAGCAAATGCGCGAGCGCGCCCGCGCGAGCGCGCCCCGCAGCGGTGAGGCCCGGATCCTCTCCCGGTCCTTTTTCCGCATGGCGCACGACGATGAGGGAGATCGGCGCCTCCGAGTGGGCGGCGAGGGGCGCGCCAAAAACGAGGATCGAGCCCAACAGCCAAGCGAAGCTCGCAGATCGAACTCGCATCGAGCTTCTCCGCAGTGATCTGCGCAGATTAACTCGCGGCGCGCGCGCGCGAAGCCATAGCGAAGCGCGCTGCGTCGCACCTAGAGTCGAGCGATCACTGGGAGAGAGTGTGGCGATACAGAAACGCGACGCCGCGATCGTCGGCATTCACGAGTACCCGTCGCGCGACGTCGAAGGGCGCGTGAGCCCGCTGCAGATCAAGGCCGCGAGTGCCGCACGCGCGCTCGCGGATGCGGGGCTGAGTTGGCGCGATGTCGACGCGATCTACGACGCCGGCGATGGCGGCGGCATGAGCGGCCTGCAGATCGCCGAGTACTTCGGCCTCCACCCGAACGTGATCGACACGACCAACGTGGGCGGCAGCTCCTACGAGTTCCACGCCGCGCATGCGAAGCGCGACATCGCGCAAGGCAAGGCGCGCGTCGCACTGCTCACGTACGGCTCGACCGCGCACAGCAACGCCTTCGCGATCGGCGTTGGCGGTGCGCACATGGGCGCCGCGATGCGCACACCGGTGGACAACCTCGAGAGCTTCACCGGCATGACCCTCGTCAGTAATTATGCCATGGTCGCGCATCGGCACATGCATCAGTACGGCACTACGAGCGAGCAGCTCGCGGAGATCGCGACCGCGACGCGTTTCCACGCGATGCGAAACCCGGAAGCCGTCGCCGCGATGAAGGCGCTCGAGTTCCTCGACATTCGCGAGACGACGATCGCCGACGTGTTGAAGTCGCGCGTGATCGCCGACCCGCTGCACCTGCTCGAGTGCTGCATGATCTCCGACGGCGGCGGTGCGGTGGTGATCGCTGGAGCCGACGTCGCGCGCGACTGCAAAAAACAGCCGGTGTGGATTCTCGGCGGCGGCGAGGCGACGAAGTACCCGGAGAACGGCGGCGACATCACGGTGAGCGCCGCAGCGCAATCGGCGCCGGTCGCATTCGGCGAGGCGGGCGTGACCCCTGCCGAGCTCGACATCGCGATGATCTACGACTCGTTCTCGATCACCGTGCTCACGCTGCTCGAGGATCTCGGCTTCTGCAAGAAAGGCGAAGGCGGCGCCTACGTCGCGGGCGGCCGCTTGCGCTTCGATCGCCCCGGCGGCCCGGCGCTCAACACCGATGGCGGTGGCCTCTCCTCGAATCACCCCGGCATGCGCGGGATCTTCCTCTTGATCGAGGCCGCGCGGCAGCTGCGCGGCGAGTCGACTTCTCAGGTGCCGAACGCGCGGCTCGCCGTCGCGCACGGCAATGGCGGCATGCTCGG
>JANNKN010000341.1:0-6284 GCA_031396315.1 Deltaproteobacteria bacterium | reverse complement strand
CGAGGCCCTCACTGCCCGGCGGCAGCCCGGCCGCCGCGAACGCACGCGGCAGCCACTGCTCGAGGTATTCGCTCGGCGACATCGACGGGTTCGGCGGCTCGGACACGGCGCTCTCCTCAGCAGGCGCGCAGCATAGGGGCGTTCCTTCAGCTGCCGATCTCGTGCTCCAAGAAGATCGGCGACGACCACGCGCGCTCTTCGGTCTGCGCGAGGCACAAGTCGTCCGGCGCGGCACCGATGCACGGCCTCACCTTCACGCACCGGCCCGAGCCGTCGCGCTCGCAGCGCAACAAATCTGCGTTCACGGCGAGGCTCTTCTCCTCGATCGCGCGCACGTAGTAGAGCGTGTCGCGGCCCGCGCTCACGAACTCGGGGTCAGTAAACGTCGCCGCGCAGCCGGCCTCGCTCGGCTCGCACGCAAGCGTCCGCCACGGGTCCTCGATCAGCGGCTCGATCGGCTCCCCGGGCGCGTTCTGCGGGCGGATGCGCACGACCTCGATGCGCGCGATGCGCCGCCGCGTCTCGCTCGGGTGATGGCACTCGCCGCGGCACAGGCGCGCGAGCTTCGCCGGACCTAATGCCTGCGTCGAGTCGTCCGGGCAGCCGGGCTGCTGCTCGAAGGAGCCGACCGCGCGCACCGAGAAGGTCGGCTCGGCGCCGAACGCGAGCGAGCTGCCCATGGGTGCAGTGACGAGCGGCGAGGCCGCGGCCCCGCCCTCGCCGCCCGCACTCACGAGATCGAACCACAACAAGATGCGCGGGCCGCTGGTGCCGTACACCTCGCGGCGCTGCATCGCGTCCCAGATCGCGTCGCGGCCACGCCCGTTCGCGTGGGCGGCGATCAGCCCGCCGTTCAAGAAGAACGAGCTCGCGCGCTCGGATTCGCGCAAGTCGAAGAACTGGTAGCTGCCGCTCTTCGGATCGAACGGAACGGATTCGGCGATGGGCTCGGCGGGAGCGCGCGGCGGGAAGAACTGGCTCGCCGCGAGCGGCAGGCGCGCTTCGGTGAACGCGTCGCGCGCCACTTCCTTGTATCCCGTACCCGGCCGCGCCGAGTGATTATCGCTCGACGCCATGAAGCCGAACTCGAAGCGGCGCGGCTGCTGCGGGTTCTCGAAGTCGCGCAGCGCCATGATGTACTGCACGGAGCTGCGCGGGCGGTAGTTGAATGCGGGCTGGAAGCAGTCCGGGCACTGCCCCGAGTCGAGCCAATCCTCGACGCTCGCGCCGGGCACGGTCAGGTGCCCCGCGAGGTCCGCCGCCACGTAGTTCGCGCGGGCCCTAACAGCTCGCGCCTCGCATTCCTGTGCGCTCTCGCTCCCAGCGATGCAGCGCGCCGCGACCAGCTCGCCCGCGCGCCAGCACGAGGGCGTGAAGCCGCCGCTCGGCCCGGGGCACGCCTTCGCGCCGTCGGCCGCGATCTCCACTTCGCGCCACCCTCGGAACTCCTCCGAGTTGCCGTGCCCCGAGAACACCTCGATCAGCGTCTCGCGCTTCGGGTCGTACTGCTTCCCGACGATCTGCTTGTCCCACTTCGAACCCGCGGGTGTGTAGATGCCCCAGGTGGTGCCGTGCGGAATCACGATCGAATCGAAGCCCCACTCGTCGAGCTTCGCGAACAGCCCAGCTGGATCTCGCACGGATTCACGACAGTCCTTCGGAAGATCGCGCACCGGCACGCCCTCCGGACACGGCTTCACGTCGAGCTCGTTCCAGAAGCGGATGAAGTCGAACGAATCTCGCCCGGGCTTCAGCAGCCCTAACAGCCCGAGCGTCCACGGCCCGGCCATTCCCTGCGAGCCTTCGTCACCGAGGACCGATTCCGTGCTCGCCGCGATCGGGCGCGCCGGAATCTCGTCGTCGCCGAGCCCGCGCAGCACCACGTTCTTGTGGCCGTAGTGATTATCAGGCGTCGAACCGATCTGCGTCCACTCCCATCCGAGGAACGCGGTCGTGTCGGGCGAGTCGCCGCTGCCGCCGACCGCGTCGCATTGGCGGATCGCGCCGATCGTCTGCTCCCACTGCCAGGGCGTGAGGCCGACGTCGTGATCGTTGATCGACCAGAAGTCGAGCGCGGAGCAAAAGCGCGCGAAGTCGCAGGCATCGTTCACCGGATGGGCGCCGTCACCGCCCGACGACGGCAGCGCCATCATGAACGCGTCGGGCGAGAACGTCGTGTGCACGTGCAAGTCGCCGAACAGGATCTGCTTCGGCTCCGCGACGCCCGCTTCGTGCGCCGCGCGCCGCTGCGCAATCGCCTCCGCCACGACACGCTCAGCCGCCCGCGGCCGCGCGATCGGGTCCGCGACGGGCCAGCGCTCGCCGAGCGCACCGCCGCCCGCAATGCGCACGAACGCAGCGACCGCGACGACGAGCAGCGCGATGGCGATCAGGGCGCGGCGCATGGGAGCCTCCGGAGTGCGCGCAGGCTACGACGCTTCCGGACGGTGAGCGACGCGCGCCTCCGCGTGGCACCCTCGCCCCGTGGCTGAGGACGCGAACGCGGCGGAGAAACCGGCGTCGTGGCTCGCGCGCGCGCGCGACCGCGATCACACGCGGGGTGATCTGCTCACCTCGGTGTTGGTGCTCTCACTGCCGTCGATCGTCGCTTCGCTCGCGGGCGCCGGCGCGATGCAGATCGGCGAGATGTGGATCACGGGCCAGCTCGGCACCGACGCGCTCGCGGCCGCGAACAGTGCGTCGCAGACGTTTCGCCAGCTGACGATGCTGTTCCTGATGGGCCTGCAGACCGCCACGCAGATGTTCATCGCGCGCATGGTGGGCGCCGCGCAGCGCGAGCAGGCCGAGCACATGGCGGGACAGGCGCTGCTCGCGGGCGCCGCGTTCTGGCTCGTGGCCGCGCTCGGCAGCCTCTTCTTCGTGGCGCCACTCGCGCGCCTGATGTCGCCCGACCCCGGAGTCGTCGCAGGTATTACGGTGTTCGCGCACATCACCTTCGCGATGCTGATCGGCCCGATCGCGATCCAGCTCGGCGCGTCCGTACTCGCCGGCGCAGGCGATGCCACGACGCCGATGCTCGCGAACATCGTCTCGGCGGGCGTGATGCTCGTCGCGCAGTGGTCGCTCGCATTCGGGGAGTTTGGCCTCCCGCGCATGGGCGTCGCCGGCATCGCACTCGGCGCGGGCGTCGGCTCCCTCGCGGGCGGCGCGCTGATCGTCGCCGCGCTCCTCCGCGGCGAAGGCCGCGTGCGCTTGCGCCGCGCGCACTTTCGCCCGGATCGCGCCGTGCTCCGGCGGCTGCTCGCCTCGTCGTGGCAGCCCTCGCTCCACATGCTCGCGCGCACCGGCATCCTGATGTTCTTCACGATCTTCGCGGGCCGGCTCGGCCCCGAAGTCGTCGCGGCCTACGGCATCGGCGTGCGTGTCGAGATGGTCGCCATCATGATCGCTTTCCCGATCTCGAACGCGTGCGCGACGCTCGTCGGCCAGAACCTCGGCGCGGGCCGCCCCGAGCGCGTCTGGCCTGCGGTGCGCATGAGCCTCATCGCAACCTGTGCCGCGCTCTGGCCGTGCGCTCTCGCGCTCTTGTTATGGCGCGCCGACTTCGTCGCGCAGTTCACCACCGACCCGCGCGTCGCCGCGCTCGCCACCGAGTACCTCGCCTACACCGCCGTGCTGCTGATCTTCTACGGGCTCTACTTCGTCGCCTTCCGCACGCTGCAAGCCGCTGGCGACATGCTCACGCCGATGTTCATCTCGGTCGGCTCCGCATTCGGCGCCGGCATCCCGCTCGCATTCCTGCTCACCTCGCGCCTCGACTACGGCCCGACGGGCATGTGGATCGCGAATCTCGTGTACGCGGTGATCAATGCGGGGCTGATGCTGGGATGGCTGGTGCGGGGGAAGTGGTTGCGGGCGCATCAGCCGCAGACGCAGCCCGGGCGCTGACGGCTCGCCTCAGCGCATCGCGTAGAACACGTAGCCGAAGCTCCCTGCCCGCTCGCGAAACACCGCGATCTCTTCCTGCGCAGCCTCGAGCACGGCGCGCGCCTCCGGCTCTGCGTGCAGCGCTCGAAGTGCGGGGATGCGGCTTGCGAGCTCGGCGTAGTAACCGTCTTCCCAGTCCGCGTCGGGCAACGTGAAGCTGTCGGCCAGCATGAAGCTCGCGTCGGCGATGGCACGCAGGTTGGCTGCGTGCGAGCGCATCGCGGGGTAGCCCACTGCCCAGAAGCTGCGCGCGCGCTCGGGCGCGTCGGGCGTGAGCCACGCGAGCTCCGAGAGCGCGAGCGCACCGCCCGGCGCTAGCAACGGGCGCCACGCGCGCAGCGCGGCGTCGAAGCCGATCGTGTAGACGGCGCTCTCGCACCAGACGAGGTCGAAGCTCCGTGCGCCGAGCGCGAGCGCGCCCATGGATTGCTGCACGGTCTCGATGCGGTCTCCGAGCCCGGCGGCTCGCGCGCGTTCGCGCAGCACGGCGAGCGACGGCGCGAACACATCGACCGCCGTGACGAGGCCTCCCGTGAGCCGCGCGAGTGTCAGGGACTGGCGGCCCGTGCCGCAGCCGAGGTCGAGGATGCGCGGCGCGGGCGCCAGCGCGCCGCAAAGCGCTAGCGCGCGCGCGGTAGACGCGTCGCTGCCCGGGCCCTGTTTCGGCAACCCGTCGTGCAGCTTCCGGAACACGTCGCGCGCGAGGCTCATGCCGCGCACGCTACTCGAAGCGCGCGTCGACCTCGCGTCGCGTGTTAGTGTCGCCACTCCGATGCACGCGCCCGCGGAGGAACGATGTCGACGCTCCGCTCCACTCTTGCCGCTCGCGCGCGGTTCTTGGCGCTCGCGCTCTGCGCGCTCTCCGCCGCACCCGCGAGCGCCGCGCCGCGCGTCGTAATCGTGGGCGTCGATGGCGCGAGCTGGAACGTGATCGATCCGCTGCTCGCCCAGGGCAAGCTGCCGAACCTCGCCGCGCTGATCGCGCGCGGTGTTTCCGCCAACTTGGAGACCGTCGAGCCGGTGATCTCGCCCGTCGTGTGGACGTCGATCGCAACGGGACAGCCGCCCGAGGTGCACGGCATCGGCGATTTCTTCGGGGACGCGCGCCAGATCGCATCGCCCACGATCTTCGAGCGCCTCGCGGTGCAGGGCCTGCGCGTCGGGACGTATGAATGGCTCGTGACCTGGCCGCCGCGCGCGCTGCCGGGCGGCTTCGTGATTCCCGACTGGCTGCGGCGTGACGGCGCGATCTCACCGAGCGACGCCTTCGCGCGGGCCGGCGTCTCCGACTACCGCTACTCGAACGCCGGCATCACGACGCGCGACGGCTATCGCCGCATCTCGTTCCGCGAGCTCGCAGCCAAGCCCGCGCACTGGAACGCGCTCGCGCGCGCCTTCGAGCTCGACGCCGGCGCCGTCTCGTTCTACGCGATCGATGCGCTCTCGCACCGCTTCTGGGGCGACTCGTTTCCCGCGCAGTTCGATCCAGCGCCGCCGCGCGAGGCGCGGTACGCGCGCACGATCGAGGATGCGTACCTCGCGTTCGACCGCGCGCTCGGCGAGATCGTCGCAGCGCTGCCGCCGGAGTGCGCGGTGATCGTGGCGTCCGACCACGGCTTCCAGGCCTCGCCCGAGTGGCAGCGCGTGTGGTCGTTCCAGCTGCGCAAGGCGCTCGCGGAGGCCGGGCTGCACGAGGGGCCTGACAGCTTCGAGGTCGGCGAGTTCGCCGCGGTCACGGCGCGCGTCGCGCAAGGCGACTTCGCCAAGCAGGACGCGCTGCTCGAGCGCGTCGTCACGTTCCTCGAGGACGCGACGACCGAGAGCGGCGAGCCGCTCTTCTCGGTGTGGCGCCTCGACGGCGCGTCGCGGCCCGAGGGCCACGAGCGCGGCTTCCGCGATCAGCTCTCGCAGTGGGCGTTTCGCCAGCTCGCGCGCTTCACGCGCGGCATCGAGTTCGACCAGCCGGCGCACGCCTGGGTGATCGCAATGCCGAACGGCGACGTGCTCGAAGCCGGCTTGCCGAATGGGCGCGTGCGCGTGGGCGGAAGGCTGCGCGCCGCGCGCGAGGTCGTGTTCGGCGATGGCTTCAGCGGCGCGCATCATCCCGTCGCGGTGTTCGTCGCGGCGGGCAGCTCGCTAGGCCACGACGCCAAGCGCGGCGAGCTCTCGGTGCTCGACGTCGCACCGCTCTACGCGTACCTCGCCGGCGCGCAGATTCCCGACGACCTGCCCGGGAAGCTCGCGACGCAGTGGGTCGAGCCGCGCGCACTCGTGCAGCGGCCGCCGCGCATCGTGAAGGCGAGCACGCTGAAGCGCTTGCCGGCGCCCGTCGCGCC
>JANNKN010000197.1:0-4920 GCA_031396315.1 Deltaproteobacteria bacterium | reverse complement strand
CGAGACGCGTGGGCGCACGATCGCGTCGAACGGGCCCGACGTCGCCGTCACCTGCTTGTTGAAGACGAGCGGCACCTCGGGCGGCTTCTGGTTGGTTTCCTTCGCGTGGTCCGCATAGTTGAGCCCGATGCCGAGGATCTTCGGCGGGCGCAACACCGGTGCGTGCAGCTGCACGTCCGCGAGCGCGTGGCGCATGCCGCTCGCGCGGCGCGCGATGGCGAGCGCGTCGTCACCCGCTTCGAGCAGCGCGAGCACACTCTTCGGCGCTGCTGCGCCTGATAAGTCGACGACGGCGTCGCCTTCGAGGCGGCCCCAGCGCAGCGCGCCCTGAGAGGTGAATGAGACGAGTCGCATGCGTGCCTCCGCTCGCGGTTTTTTCTCAGTGCGCGGCCCTTCGTGCAGATAGCAGGCACTCGCCCACGGTCTGCGCGACCGCGGTCGAGGTGGCGTCGCCGATCGGGTCGCGCTCGCCCTGCACGCAGCTCGCGTCCATCGCAGCCTCGATCGCGCCGAGGCCGGAGACGATGCAGCGCGCCGCGGCGAAGCGGTCGATCTCGCCGATCGGCGCCACCGGCGCCTGCTCGAACTCCGTGAGGATGAGCAGTGCGAAGTCGGCGGCGAACTGCGTCCGCGTGCTCGCCTCCGCCCTCTTCCATGCACCGCAGCCCGACTCGAGCTCGAGTGCCCGCGCGCGTTTGCCGCCTGCGTGGACGATCGCCGTGAGGGGCTCGCCAGGTTTGGCCCCAATCCAAGTGCCCGCCGGCTCGTCGTTCGCGAACGCGCCGTCCACGAGCTGCGTGCCATCGGGAGCCCATTCCGCGATCGGGCCCTGTTTCTTGCCCGCCGCGTAATGAGTCGTCGACTGTGGCCGGCCGCTCGGGTGAAAGAACGTCTCCGGCCCGACCAGGCGGCCGTCCTCATGGCTGCGCTGCTCGCGGCGAACTCCGTGCTCGTCGAAGACGGCCGACGCGCCGTGAGGCACGCCGTGCCGCCAGTGATCCTCGCGCCGAACGATGCCGCCGCGGAACGTCCGCGCAGAACCCTCGAGCTTGCCGTCCGCGTCGACGCACATCTCGGTGCGCGCACCCTCGCGCTCCTCGACGCGGGGCTCCGCGCCCGTCGGGCACGATACGGGCTGGCCGGACGCGGCCGAAGCGAGCGTGGCCAGCACCCAACAAATCCCGACGCCTGTGCGCGCCTCGCGCCTCATCCTGCGAACATCTTCTCATTGGGCCTTGCTCGTGTGCGATGAGGCGCTGCTGCGCCTGATGAGTCGGCGACGGCGTCGCCTTCCAGGCGGCCCCAGCGCAGCGCGCCCTGATGCATGAACGAGACGAGTCGCATGGGAGCCTCCGCTGCCGCGTGAGCGCGACGGAGGCAGCGTGCCGCGAACCGTCTCCGGCGTCACGCGCGCGAGACCTGCGGGGTCGGAGCCGCGGGGCGGCGCGTCGAAATTTCAGCCTCGCGACGGACCAGGCGCCATACCCGATTCTTCACATCCCACCGCTCGGGTGCGGCGTAAGCTCGGGGCGAGAGACCGCCGCTAAGGCAGCCGATGCAGTTTCGTTGGAGCGACTTCCGACTCGACCTCGACACCCGCACGCTCGAGCGCGGCGGGGCTCCCGTGCGCATTCAAGCGCTCGCCTTCGACCTGCTGGCGCTGCTGCTGCGCAATCGCGGCCGCGTCGTCTCGGACGCGTTCCTGCGCCGCGAGCTCTGGCGCGGAGTCGCGGTGAGCGACGCGTCGTTGCGTCAGGTGTTGAAGGAGGCGCGCCGCGCGATCGGCGATGACGGTCGCACGCAAGCCGCGATCGAGACGCTGCGCGGCCGTGGCTTTCGCTTCGTCGCGCCAGTCGTCGCCGAGGGCGGCGGCGACATGCTGTTCGTCGGCCGCGAGGATGTGATCGCGATCGTCGAGCGCGAGCTCGACGAGACGGCGGCGGGGCGCGGCGGAGTGACGCTGCTCGGCGGGCGAGCCGGCATCGGCAAGACCAGCACGCTCTTGGAAATTGCGGCGCGCGCCGAGGTGCGTGGTTGGCGCGTGCTGAAGGCTTGGGCGCGCGCAGCCTCGGACGCGGATGCGTACGCGCTGTGGACGGGAATCGCAGACGCGATCGGCGCGTCCGTCCTCACGGAGGCCAGCGGCGAAGTCGGCGCTTCGGCGGGAATCTCGGAATCGAACCGCTTTGCGCGTTTCCGTGCGCTCGAAGCCGCGATCGTTCGCGCGGCTCGCACGCAGCCGATCTTGCTGTGTCTCGACGACCTCCAGTTCGCGGATCGCGAGTCGCTGGCCTTCCTGCGGTTCCTCGCCCCCGCGCTTCACGCCGCACGCGTGCGCGTCCTCGGTGGCCATCGCCCCCTCTCGGCGGGCGATCCGTATGCGCGCGACCTGACCGCGCTCGCCGCGAACACGGCGACGCGCTCGATCGAGCTGCGCGGTCTCGATGCGCGCGAGATCCGCTCGCTCGTGAACGGGCGGCTGGGCGCGGCGATCGGCGCCGGGGCCGCGGAAGCGCTCGCCGCGCAGACGGGTGGCAGCCCGCTGCTCGCGCTCGAAGTGGTGCGCGCATTGCGCGCCGGCGGCGCGTCGCTCGAGCGCGCGGATGCGGAGCAGATCCGCCCGAACGTCGTGGTCGGGCTCATGCCGCTGCTGCGGCGCCGGCTGGCCGCGCTCGATCTCGCAGCGCGTCGCGTGCTGCACGCGGCCAGCGTGATCGGCGATTCGTTCGATCCCGAGCTCGTGCGCGCAGTGACGCAGATCTCGCATGAAGATCTCGCGCGTGCGCTGCACGACGCGGAGAGCGGCGCACTGATCGAGCGCGGGAGCCAGGCGGCCTGGCAGTTCGCGCATCCGCTATTCGCGGATGCCGTCGCCGAAGACCTCGCGGCACAAGGCGTCGCTGCGGCCGCGACGCTCCACCTCCGCGTGTTCGAGACACTCGAAGCCCGAGGCGAGCGCGACGCGTTCCGCGTCGCGAGCCACGCACTCAGCGCGCGCGATCTGCTCGGCGCGAGCGTCGTCGTGGACCGCGTGCGGCGCGCGGTGCGCGCGGCTTGGCAGATGCACGCCGTCGGCGACGCAGAGATCTGGCAACAGCGCGCGTGCGAAGTCGCGCAGGCCGCGGCGCTCCCCGCTCTGGACCTGAGCGATCTGTTACGGGAGCTCGGCGAGCTGCAAGTCGCAGCTTCCGGGATCAATGCGGCGCGGCCCGCGTTCGATCGCGCCGCGCGCATCGCGCAGGAATGCGGCGACGCCAGACGCCTCACGAGCGCGGTGCTCGGCTTCGCGCATCGCACCTTCGCGCTCGACGCGATGGAGCCTGTACTCGCCTGGCTGCGCGTCGCCCACGCGAAGCCGTGCGGCGACGACGCGCTCGAGGCGCGCGTCAGCGCGCGGCTCGGTGCGGAGCTGCTGATGTCGAACCCGATCGACCCGAGCGAGGGACAGCGCTTGCTCAGCCACGGAGTCGAACGAGCCCGCGCAACCGCGGATGCGCTCACCGTCGGCCGCGTGCTCAGCGACCACAGCATCGCGTTCTTCAGCGCGGCGAATCCTCGGTCGGCGCTGGCGCTCGCCGAAGAGGTCGCGAGCTGCGGCCGTCATGCCGGCGACGTCGAGATCGAGTTCCGCGGACTCGCGGAGATCGCGACGGTCTGCCTCGAGCTCGGCGACCGCGGCGGCGTCGAGAACGCAGTCGGCGCTTGCGAGAGCTTCGTGGCGCGAGCGCCGCTGCCGTACGCGCAGGGCGTCCTGCACGGGATCGCCGCCATGCGCGCGCTGCTCGACGGCCGGCTCGACGAGGCGGCCTCGGCGATGCGCGCCGCCGAGAACTACGGGCGCGCGACCGGCAGCCTCGGCTTCGGCGTCGTCGCGGGGCTGCAGCGTTTTCTGCTCGCGCGCGAGCAGGGCGAGGGCATCGCCAACCTCGTGCCGGCGCTCGACCAAGCGCGCGCGCGCTTTCCGCACGTGCTTGGGCTCACTGCGCTCGCAGGCCTGGCTCATGCGCTGTGCGGAAACGTCGCGAGCGCGCAGTCGGCGGCCGATGGGTTGCGCGGCCAGCTCGGCCGGCTCCCGTACGACCGCGCGCGGCTCTCGACGCTCGCCGCAGCAGCGGAGCTCTCGTACCTCTCCCGCGACGCCGCACTCGCGCAGTCGCTCGAGCCGCTGCTCTCCCCGTTCGCCGCGCTCCACGGCGTCGCGGGCAACGCCGCGAGCTATTGGGGATCGCTCGCTCACGCGCTCGGTTTCGTTGCCGCCGCGCAGGGGCGACGGGCGGATGCGATCCAGCACTTCGATCGCGCGCTGCGGGCGCACGTGGCGTGGCGCAGCCCGACCGGGGCGCGCGGTTCTGGGGGGGCGGCCGCCGCGGTGCGCCGCGGCGCGCGCGGGCTGAAGCTCGTTTCCTGATTCGCCGCCACGCTCCGAGCGCGAATCACGCAGACCTCACGCAGCGACGGCCCGCGCGGCTGCACTCTCGTCCTCAACCAGGGGGAGAGCGTGAGTACTCCGTCCATTCGCCGCCGCGTCGGGCTCGCCGCGCCGCTCGCGGTTCTCCCGGCGCTGCTGCTCGCCGGTGGGTCGCCGTTCACGCCGGCCGCGAGCAGTTCGCAAGCGGTCGACTGCTCGGGGTTCGCCGCGGTCCAAGCCGTGCGGGCTCAGCTCGCGTTCTCCTTCCAAGCGGCCGGCTCCTTCGTCAGCGCGAACGATCAGTGCTCCTACCAAGTGAGCAACGCGCAGAGCGCCTCTGTCACGGCCGACCTCGTACAGACGACTCAGTCGGGAAGCCAAATCATCTTGGAGGGACCCGTCCAAGGGCACGTCGCCTTCGACGACGACTTGAACAAGACCTGCCCACCGGGAAGTCCGTCGGGCAGCGCGACGATTCGCGCCAACGGATCGGGGCCGCCCATCATCCCGGG